>CADATP010000060.1 GCA_902790935.1 uncultured Lachnospiraceae bacterium
AACCTTAAGGAAGCCTGCGATGTTAGCTCCGGCAACATAGTTTCCTTCAAGACCGTACTTCTTGCAAGCATCGTCAAGGTTGTGGAAGATGTTAACCATGATGTTCTTAAGCTTAGCATCAACCTCTTCGAAGGTCCAAGAAAGTCTTTCGGAGTTCTGGCTCATCTCGAGAGCTGAAGTAGCTACTCCACCTGCATTAGCTGCCTTTCCGGGTACGAAGTATACCTTGTTCTCCTGTAAGTACTGTGTAGCCTCAAGAGTGGTAGGCATGTTAGCACCTTCGCAAACTGCGATCACGCCGTTAGCAACAAGCTTCTTAGCATCCTCAAGGTTAAGCTCGTTCTGGGTAGCGCAAGGAAGTGCAACATCAACCTTAACCTCCCACTGATTGGTTCCCTCGGTAGCCTTGTCGTGATACTGAGCTGAAGGTCTCTTAGCAGCGTACTCGGTGAGACGTGCTCTCTTAACTTCCTTAACTTCCTTAAGGAGTGCAACATCGATTCCTTCGGGATCGTAAACCCATCCGGTAGAGTCAGAGCAGGTAACAGGCTTAGCGCCGAGCTGCTGTGCCTTCTGGATAGCATAGATTGCAACGTTTCCTGATCCGGAAACAGCTACGGTCTTGCCTGCAAGAGCTATGCCATTAGACTTAAGCATCTCCTCAGTCATATAAAGAAGTCCGTATCCGGTAGCTTCTGTTCTTGCAAGGGATCCGCCGTATGAAAGTCCCTTACCGGTAAGAACTCCCTCGTAGAGTCCGGTAAGTCTCTTGTACTGACCATACATAAATCCGATCTCTCTTGCTCCGGTTCCGATATCTCCGGCAGGAACGTCGGTATCAGCACCGATGTACTTGTAAAGCTCGGTAATAAAGCTCTGGCAGAAAGCCATAACTTCTCTGTCTGACTTGCCCTTAGGATCGAAGTCGGAACCACCCTTACCGCCGCCGATAGGAAGTCCGGTAAGTGAGTTCTTGAAGATCTGCTCGAAGCCAAGGAACTTGATGATACCAAGGTTTACTGAAGGATGAAGACGAAGTCCTCCCTTGTAAGGTCCGATTGCAGAGTTGAACTGTACTCTGTAACCATTGTTTACCTGAACCTGTCCCTTATCATCAACCCAGGGAACGCGGAAAAGGATCTGTCTCTCGGGAGTGGTGATTCTCTCAAGAAGAGCTTCCTTGCGGAACTTTTCCTCATTAGCCTCGATCACAACTCTGAGTGATTCGAGAACTTCCTTAACTGCCTGGTGAAACTCAGGCTGAGCGGGATTTTGAGCAACTACGCGCTCGTAAACTTCATCAACGTAAGACATTTTGAATCCTCCTTATATATACATAAAATGTTTACTGAATGAATAAAAAAAAAAAAAAAAGGCACAGGAAATAATCCTATGCCCTCGTTGGCTTTACGTTAGTATATTACAACATTAATAATTATAAATCAATATAAAAATGAATAAAATTTTTAGGAATTTAACGTGTTAAACTGTTAAAATCACTCAAAAAGCGTACAATCAACGAATTCTGCGTTTACATATGCAAGCATTCCTTCGAACTTTACAGTACACCAGCCGCCTTCTACGGCAACGATCTCAAGCTGATCTCCCGCCATAAGCGCTCCGACTCTTTCGGAATTGGTATCGGGAAGGCTTCTTACATTAACCTCGCTCTTAGCGGTAAGCATACCGATAGTAGGCTGTCCGTCAGCGCTCTGGATCATAGAGAGATATTCGGACTTTATAAAGGCCTCCTGATCGTTGTAGATGATCTTTGTCCAGCCGTTTAAAAGCTCTTCAACCACCTCAAACTTTTCACCGGCCATAGCCTCTCCCACGCGCTCCGCATTGGCGCTGTCAGAAGCTCTCACATTTACTCTTGTGGTAGCAGTAGCGTACTTGACGGTAGGCTCTGCAGGCTCTTCTACGGTCTCGGTAGTATCTACAACCTCAGGCTCATCGGGATCTTCCGCTGCGGCTGCCTCTGCAGCCTTTGTGGCATTAAGCTGAGCTATTTTCTCACCTACAGCAGTACTTACTGTGGTATCAAGCTCAATAAAGTAATCAAGGATCTCGGGGTTAACAAGAAGAATATCGTTATATTCTACATTAACCTTTTGATTTAGTTCCTTAACGTCATCGCAAGAAGCGATCTTTGTAATATAGCTGTCCTCTTCTTCCGTAAGCTCTCTCATCACGATATAGAGCTCCCCGTTGTCATTGGTATCGATGAAAAATCCCTTAAGGGCCGGAAGCGGAATCTCCGGGAATCTTTCGAAGGTCGCCTGATAGTAGCAGTAAGTAATATAGCTGCCCTCTCTGGGTCCCGCCTGGATATAGACATTCTGCAGACTGTAATCCACGTAAGCAGCCTGTTCCATAAGACGGATAACTTCGCTGTCCTCAATAGTATCGCACTGAGCCTTTAAAAGCTCCGAATCTCCGTTTGAAAGAGCTGTATAGTAGGTATTAAACAGGGCTCTTATCTTCTCGTCGCTCGTCTCCTCAAGAGGGATCTCGGCATTTTCGAGTTCTTCCTGTGCCTGTTGCTGCTGTTCTAAGGCCGCCTGCTCTTCTAAAGCTTTCTTTCTGTCAGCTGCCTTTTGTCTTTGATCAAGAGCAATCACAACAACAACAGCGGCAAGAATAAGCGCAACAGCGGGAAAAAGATACTTACTGTACTTTATGACAAATTTCTTTATATTCGAAAAAATATCTTTAAGTTTATTAAGAAGGTTCTTCATAAAATCAAATCCAAACAGTCCAAGTATTTGTTGCAGGCTGCGGCCGACAGGAATCGAACCCGCATTAAAGGCGTCGGAGGCCCTCGTCCTATCCATTAGACTACGGCCGCAAATGTTACAACTTTGTTACATAACCTTACCTATATTACCATATCCTTAGTATAAACGCAAATAAAATATCCCTAAACTATCGCCACTTTCCCCAGTTTCCTGTCGAAGTAGTACAGATTATCCGATAAAAACTCCTCCCTGGCAAGCTCGGTTCTGTTGACGGTTTCTATCATCTGCTTTAGCTCATTGCATCTTTCGTTTCTGAAATCATCTCCGAAATAAGCCGCATCGTCCGGCACAGCGAGAATTTCATGTACAGAGCTTGGTATGATAAAGAAGTTACTGTCTCTTTCTTCGGCAAATTTCTTTAATGCATCATTCATAAGCATAGCCTTTGCTCCGAAAACCTTACTGCCCGTTGACAGGATCCAAAGCTGCGGCATATTTACAGATCCCTCAAGCAGCTCTCCCATAAACTCTTCGCATCCCTTTGCCTTATAAACCTCTTTAAAGAAAGAAACCATCGATGTTACCTCGATTTCCTTCTTCCTGGCTGTATTTTCAATTACGGCTTCCATAAGCTCCTTACCCGAGACATTCCATCCTTTAAGGTACTCTTTTCTAACCTTGATGCTTCCGTTTCCCATTTTAACGGACTCCACATCAATATAAAATACGGCGGCAAGATCCAGGAATCTTTCGTAATACGCATCCTCCAGGATCTTACTGTTCTTTTCAAAATTAATAAGATGAACGGTCAGTCTCTCTTTTACAAGATCAAAATTCCTTATAAAATCCGCGTCAAATTCTCCTTCCGGCACGCTGTCCCAGTATACTCTCATAAACTCGCTCATTATATCCCCGAAAGTCCTGCCCTCTTCATATTCCTTGTGGAAGGACTCCATATAGATTATCGGAGAGATGTTTGAAGACTTGTTATGAACATTAACACTGACAAAGGTTGTATCATTGACCTTTGTATGCTCCTGTACCTCAAGATAATACTCTTTGCCCAATATCTCCTGGGCTGCTTTTCTGACTTTCTCTGCAAATTCTTTTACTGACATAATTTCCTTTCCGGCCCTCATATTTTCGCCCCACGGCGCCCCGGCCTCAAACTAATGATTTTTAAAAACACAAAAAAAAGAGCAATTCCCTTTTAAGAAATTGCTCTGTCAGTCTGTAAATAAATAAAAGTTTACGCTCTTCCGAGGTACTCACCGGTTCTGGTGTCAATCTTAACAACGTCTCCCTCGTTAATGAAGATGGGAACGCGGATCTCAGCGCCGGATTCAAGAGTAGCAGGCTTGGTAACGTTGGTAGCGGTATCTCCGCGAAGACCGGGCTCGGTCTCGGTTACCTTAAGCTCTACGAACATCGGGGGCTCTACTGAGAAGATCTGTCCGTTGTGTGAAAGCATAGTGCATTCCATATTCTCAAGGACAAACTTCATAGAATCACCGATCTCAGCCTCTGAAAGCTCGATCTGCTCATAAGACTCCATGTCCATAAATACGAACATATCATCATTCTTGTAAAGATACTGCATCTTCTTCTTTTCGATGGTAGCAAGAGTGAACTTCTGAACAGGGTTAAAGGTTAACTCTCTAACACCGCCGTTCTTAACGTCCTTCATCTTAACACGTACGAATGCAGCTCCCTTTCCGGGTTTAACATGCAAAAACTCGAGTACCTGGAAAACCTTGCCGTCGTATTCAAAGGTAACTCCGTTTCTGATATCACCAGCCGTAATTTCAGCCATTTTAAATTCCTCCTATGCGGTTTTAGTCACAATACTCAAATATTTTAACAAAAGAAATATAAACTTTCAATAAAAATTTTCAGTAAGACCGGATTTTTTTACTTGCAAAGCAAAATCGCCTCATCCATCGCCTCTATATAGCCCTTTAACCCGTGTCCGTAAATCTGTTTGTCGCAGGCGGGAGCCGTAACGGATACCTTGCGGAAATCCTCCCTGTTTTGGATATCCGAAATATGTACCTCGATCTTTTTGATGTTTTCTACCGATGCTAAGGCATCATGTATGGCGTAGCTGTAATGAGTATAGGCACCGGGATTTATTACGATCGCGTCTGTAGCGTTAAAATAAGCTTCCTGAATCTTGTCGATGATGGCTCCCTCGCTGTTTGACTGAAAGCACTCTACATCTACATTTCTCTTTGCCGCCTCATCCTTTATAAGTCCTATCAGATAATCGTAATCTTCATTTCCGTATATCTTTTTTTCTCTGATCCCCAGGAAATTGAGATTAGGTCCGTTTATAACAAGTATTTTCAAATATTTTCCCTCCGCAATTTTATTTATACAGGTTCACCCAGTATCTTTAAGATCTCATCAAGAATATCTGACTGCTCTCTGCCATCTACGTTTATTATATGGTCAGCGCATCTTTCGTAGATCGGAGATCTGTATTCTATAAGCTCCTTTATCCTTCCGTAAGGATCGTCGCACATAAGAAGCGGCCTCGTGGTATCTCCTTTAAGCCTTTCGTAGATTGTTTCTGGGGATGCCTTAAGATAAAAAACAGTTCCGCATTTACAGATAAGTCCCTGGTTTTGAAGCTGCATGGGAGTCCCACCCCCTAATGAGTATATGCACCTTCCCTTTTTTTCGGAGATTTCCTGCAAAAGCTTTGTCTCGAGGTTTCTGAAATACCCTTCGCCTTTAGTCTTAAAGATCTCGCTTATAGGCATATTTTCCCGCTCTTCTATTATCTTGTCGGTGTCCTTTACCGCAAGCTTTAATTTATAAGAAAGCCTTATACCTAAGGTCGACTTACCGCTTCCCATAAAACCGATGAGCATTATGTTGCTTTTCTTTTCCTTTTTCCCCAAGTGCTTTACCTCTGCTCATTCATATATTCCATCATCTTACCGTAAACCTCTTCGGCAAGTTCATCCGAAACATTATGTCCCGTCCAGTACTCAAAGGCGATGACTCCCTGATATAAAAGCATCCTGAGTCCGCAAAAGGCATCTGCTCCGGCATTTTTACAAAGCTTCATAAACTTTGTTTCAAGAGGATTATAAACAAGATCATAACCAAAGGATACTTTTTTGTAAAACTCAGCATCCTCTATAACAGCGCTGCCTGTATCCGGGTGCATCCCAACATTGGTAGCCTGAATACAGATATAATCATCTCCAGGAAGATCTTTATAATCCTTTATATCCATAGCGGATATACGCCCCTTAAGGCTTTCGTCTTCCTCTATCTCGGAAACGATCGCCTGCGCTTTGGAAAGGGTTCTGTTAAGGATGTAGGTGTGCTTTGCACCTGATGAAGTCATCAGTATCGAAACCGCTCTCGCAACGCCCCCGGCGCCAAGGATAATAACATCCTTACCCTTAATATCAACTCCGTCATGCTCCATAGCCCGGAGAAGTCCCGGCATATCGGTGTTATATCCTTTATAACCGCCTTCTACCCTGACAAGAGTATTAACCGCTCCTATTTTTTTAGCAAGAGGATCGATATCTTTAAGATACTTCATGCAGGCGCTTTTGTGGGGAACTGTGACGTTAAGTCCCAAAAGGCTCAAAGCATATGCGCCGTAAATCGCATCCTCGAGTCCTTCCTCTTCCACCTTTAAAGCCACGTAAGCAAAATCTTCACCTAAAGCCGCAGCAAGATTATTGTGTATTACGGGAGAAACGGTATGCTCGATAGGATTACCGATAACTCCGAGAATTCTTGTTTTACCACCGATGTTCATTTACTCTCTATATCCTTATCTAAGTTTTCTATGATAAAAGAACAAAACTATTGCCTCTAAGCGGCGCTTTAAAACGATCTGGATCTCTTCCTTGGGATGGATAGGTTTTGTAAGGTAAGAAAAAATACCGCTTCTTTTTGCTCCCCAAACGTCAGTAAAGAGCTGATCCCCTACAAATATGGTTGTCCCCGGGGTTGTACGCATCAGTCTCATAGCTTTTTCATACCCTTTTCTCGAGGGCTTTCCGGCTTTGTAAAGGTATTTTGAACCTACCGCATCGGCAAAAGGCTTTACCCTCGCTTCTTTATTGTTGGAAATAAGAGTCGTATCAAAGCCGATCTCCCTGAGCCTTTCAAATAGCGCAACAGCCTTTTTTGTCGCAGGCGCGCCGTGGGGAACAAGGGTATTGTCTATATCGAACAAAACTCCGCGAAATCCGAGTTCATATAGTTTTTCATATGGCAGATTGTAGGCCGAATCCGCCTCGCAGTCAGGGTAAAATCTGTCTAAAAGCATGTAATTCTCCGATTATCAGTCTGTCTTTTCGGAAGCATCCTCTAAATCCTCCGGATTAGATACTGCTCCGGGCAGTCTTTCAAGTTCTTTAAATATTTTAAGTGCAAATCCGCTGACGGTAAGCATTATACAAACCGGGGCGATCAAAAGCCCTATAGCTATAAGCACACGATTCCATACAAAAAGAGCGCTCTCAAGTCCTATCAAAACTGCTAAAAGAAGTGTCCTTCCAAAATATCTTAAGGATATTTTATATGAATTTTTGATAGTTGCTATGACACCGTTTTCGTACCTTGCAAGGAGCGCAAAAGAATAGATAAAGCCGCTGTATAAAAGCACCGAAAGGATTATGGCGGCGCCTAAAAAGATCCCTTCGTATTTTTCTGCCTTAAAGGCAAGCTGATACAAGATATACAGCGCATAAGCTCCGATACCGAATATTATCCCCATGGGTATACCCTTTTTAAGATTAGCCTTAAAGGCTTTAAAAAAGGGCTTTACGATATACCCTTCCGTATCATCCGCCATATGGAGCGTTATGGAAAAAGCCGCTGCGGTCGACGCTCCGACGGTTACCACAGGCAGGCTGCAGACAAGCCAGAAAAAATTAAGTTTAATAAGGTCCCAGAGTCTGTCAAAAAACTTAAAGAGCGGACCTTCTACGCTGAAAAGCTTCATAAATCATACCTACTATTATTATAAATACAGTTATCAGATAAACATAATAATAGAGAGGTTACTTAGAGTCTGTAACCCCTCTACAATTAAACACTAATATCTTAAAAAACGCAATCTTTATTTGCCGGCTACCGCAAGTTCAGCCTCGTGGCGTCTTGCAGCCTCTTCGAGTGACCAGTCAAGGCATTCCTTGTAGTAGTAGGAATTTGCCTTTGCGATCATCTCTTCTACTATAGACTCAAATTCAGCATCATCCTTAGCATAGATTGCATTCCAGGAGTATGTTCTGATGCATTCCGTGGTCTGGTCCCACTTTGTCTGCATATCATCATCTCTCTTGCCGCCTACAAAGGTTGTAGCAGGAGCAAGTCTGTATCCGCCTTTTTCCATATACTCGTCGGTTGTAAGGCAGCCCGTAAAGTCTCTCCAGTCCTGCTCAACATCACACTTGGCGTTAACGTTGTTGCTTGCCCAATAATCGGAGTTGTAGCGCTCGCCGTTTGAATCGGGGTTTAAAGCATCAAGAGCCCATGTGATATTGTTCCACTGGGGCTGTCCGTCGTGGAAAGTTCCCTGGTATCCCGCTTCTGCCATAGAAGTGTTGATGTCGTTATGGCACTTGCTTCCAAGCTCGGTAAAGTAGGTATTTCCCTCTTCATCGTAGTCCCAGGTTACGCCCTGAGGACCATACTCCATAACCATTCTTCCCTCAGGAGTGCAAAGATAGTTGATGATCTCCATGCAAAGCTCGGGATACTGGGTCTTGGCTCCTATCGAGAAGATTCTGTTGCCTCCGTAAACATCCATACCGTAAACGATAGGTGTTGCATCCTCGGGAGTAAGAGAACACATCATCTTTCCGGCCGCCATATGATCGTCGGTGTTGTAAAGCGCGCGTCCGGAATAGTTAAAGATAGATGAGAAGGTTCCGCCTGCAGATGCTTTCTCAGACATCTTATCCCATGTATTTGTCATTGAATCGGGGTCCACAAGGCCTGCCTGATAAAGCTTGTTGTAGAACTGAAGGCTCTCAAGATAAGGTCCGTAGGAACCGTCGGCATTTTTTCCGAGACAGTCGTAATAATCTCCGGTTGAAGGATCGTAAAGTCCGAGTCCGAGCTCATCATATCCGTAATAAGCAGTAGCAGTAGACTTAACATACATAACCATATCTCCGTCCCAGTCGGGCCAGATTGATACGGCGTAAGTAGGATTTCCGTTATCGTCGGTAGGGCAGATTTCCTTCATATCCTTAAAGAGCTTAAGCATATCATCGTAGTTTTTAACCGTCGGATATCCCAGCTGCTTGTAAAGATCCCAGCGAACATCCCATGTATAGAAAAATGACTGATGATCTTCCGATGAAGTTGCAACAGCATGTCCAAAGCCGTATACAGTCTCATCATCTTCCATACCTTCGGGCTTTATATGTGAATTCTTCTCAAGAGCCGCAGCCATATGCTCCTGTATATAGGGACCGCAGTCAGCAAGAAGATCATCCTCGTTCCAATCGTATAAAAGTCCTGCAGCGATAGCGTTGGTATACTGTGTTCCGTCAGAACCCCAGATCACGATATCTCCGAGATCTCCCGCTTCCATTCTGGTCTGAAGCATACCGTTTAGATCGGGAACAATATTAAGCTCTACACCAAACTTCTCCTTTAAGATATCCGCAGACCATCCCTGCTGGATACCGGAAAAGTTTGCAAGCTGTGAAAATACGGTAAGTGTTACAGTCTTTCCGTGTTTTGCTCCTCCCACCGAGCATCCCGAAAATACTCCTGCCGCAAGAACTGCGCTTAGAGCAAGTGCGGCAATTTTCTTAAACTTTTTCATCTTTCATCCTCCTGTCGTTTCTTAGAAACAATTGTTTAAATGGCCCTTTATCCCTTAACCGCTCCAAGCATGATCCCCTTTTCGAAATATCTGTTCATAAAAGGATATACGATAAGAATAGGGATTACAGTTACCATCGATATAGTATATTTGAGCACCTTCTGGTTCATCATAGATGCCGCGGCATTGGAAGCGGAGCTTCCTCCCGTAGACATTACCTGTGCAAGGTTTGATGATGTGTTCAAATATATATACAGTCTGTGCTGTAAGGTAAAGAACTCCGGAGCGCTCTGCATCAGGATAAGCGAATCCGTAAAGGAGTTCCAATGTCCTACCGCACCAAATATGGCGATAGTTGCAAGTATGGGTTTTGACAGAGGGAAAATGATCTTTCTCCATACCGTAAAAAATCCCGCTCCGTCAATAAGTGCGCTCTCTTCAAGTTCCCCGGGTATCGACTCGATATAAGTCTTTACAAGGATAATATTGTAGGGCGCTACGATTCCGGGAATTATATAAGCAAGGAAATTGTTTGTCAGTCCCAGCATCGACATATTTAAAAACCAGGGAATTGTTCCCGCGTTAAAATACATCGTTATAACAAGAAATCTGTACCAGAATTTCCTTCCCCACATTTCCTTTTTGGTAACAAGATAACCAACAAATGCTGTCGCAAGAACCATCACAGCCGTACCGAGAACAGTTCTTGCGATGGAAACGAGAAATGCATTACCAAGGTCCGATACATGCAGCATCGCAATATAGTTATCAATATTCAGTCCCCTCGGGAAAAAGGTGATCTGTCCTTTTTGAACGAGATCGTTGTTTGATATCGTATTGATAAAAAGGAAATAAAACGGGAAGAAACAAAGTATTGTAAACAGCCCGAAGAATCCGTAATCAAATACGTTAAAAGCTATATCACCAAAGGTTATACGGGTTTTCTTTTTATGGTATTTGTAATATCTCTTTTCCGCTTTGGCATCCAGTTTTTCCTGTTTAGTCTTAGCCATTTAGTCACCTCCTTACACAATACTCTCGCCTCGGATTGCCTTTGATATTCCATTGGCTCCGAAGAGAAGTACGACACTGACCACAGACTTGACCATACCGATAACCGTTGACAAGGGGATATTTCCCTTTGTGATACCAAGAGTATATACGTATAAATCAAGAACCTGGATCGTCGAGGTGTTTTGTGCGTTTTGGAACACGAAATACTGATCCATACCGTTTGAAAGAACATTTGCAACGCTCATAAGCAGCATTACAAAGTAAGTCGGAAGAAGTCCCGGAACGGTTACATGCCACATCTTTTGAAATCTTCCGGCCCCGTCCACGGTTGCTGCTTCGTAGAGCTGCTGATCGATTCCGGATATTCCCGCAATATAGATGATCGCGCTCCAGCCGATACCCTTCCATGTTCCCCAGGCAAGCATCTTAAGCCAGATCAGGCTGTTACCCATAAGATAATTGGTATTTCCGCCAAAGGCTGTATTGATAAAACCATCGGTTGAAAAAATAGCAAGCGCAATAGCGTATACCAAAACCCATGAAATAAAGTTGGGGATCGTCGTAAAGGTCTGAACAATACGTTTAAACCATCCCACCTTGATCTCATTTAAAAATATGGCAAATGCCATGGGAAGCCAACTTGTGGCGATGCCAAGACCGCTCATCACAAGAGTATTTCTAAGTACTCTGACAATATCTGCCTTGGTTGCATCGTTTTCGAAGAGCATTGTAAACCATTTAAAACCTACAAAGTTTTCCGCAGAAAGTGTTCCGCCCGCGCTATAGTCAAAGAAAGCATATCTCCAGCCGTAAAGAGGAAGGTAAGCAAAAACAAAGCACAGCATGGCAAAAGGAAGAAACATAAGGAAAAGCTTATATTTCGGTTCCATATAATACTTCTCTTCCTTATCCGCCTTCGGAAGTATGATCATTATCGCTATGGACGAAACAAGCATAAACAGTCCGAGGACAAGATATACAAAGTAGCCTGCAGGAAACATTGGTTCAACCTTTTCCGGTCTACTTGTTCCCGAAACCTGAAGATAAGCTATGAAAATAAGAGCAAGACCGACTGATACGCCCAATGACCCGCCAAGACCAAAAGGCGCCCCAAGTCTTTTAAGCTTCAGGTTACCAAGGGAGGTACATGCAGCTACTACGGAAGCTATAATGCCCAAAAGCATCAGTATTGCGCCAATGTACAGACACAAAACACTAAAATAAGACAGCCAGCCCTTGTTTAAGGCTCTGCCCATCTCTGATGTAAGGGATGTATAGGAAACCGCCGATGTAAAAAGTGAGACATTCTTACCGATAAGAGAAGTAATTCTTGTTGGAGATGCCTGCGGAAAAAACAATAAAAAAACGCTCAAAAATACGGCTATACGCGAAATCCATAGGAATCCTTCTCCGCGTTCGCCACCAGATGAGGCCTTAAATTTCATTTTCATCCTCCGGAAATTTTAGTCTTTTATCTTAATGTAATGATTTCACATCAAGGAAGAAAGGGCCTATGCAAAGCATAAGCCCCTTTTAAAGTTCAGGCCTATATTATCTGGTCTTTTTGATTAAAGTAAGTACTACAACGCCACAAGCTGCTACAGCTGCAAATCCGAAGATTCCTGCGAAGTCAACGCGGTTTGCATCGGTTCCGATAGCTTCAGCGGCTGATGATGCGCATCCTGATGCTGCGGGAGTCTCTACTACCTCGGTAGGAGTCTCAGGCTCTGCGGCAGGCTCAGCTGCTGCTACTTCGGCATCATAGTTAAATCCGCTTACGGTAAATGTGATATCGATATTTGAAAAAGGAACAGCATA
>CADATP010000061.1 GCA_902790935.1 uncultured Lachnospiraceae bacterium
TGATGTGGAACTTATCGTTTACAAGTTCCCTTAAATCTTCTCTGAAATTATTAAGATGCTTACCTTCCTTTTTAAGAAGCATTGTGCGATAAGCCGCCTTAATATTTGCGATGTATATCAAAATAAACGCAAGTATAACCGCAATTCCCACGACTCCGAAAAGGAGGATAAGAAGCGAGTTGTCATACTCGTTCACTGTTTTAGTCATAGTTAAGGGGTCAAATACCTCTTCTCTCTGGACTGTTCCCAGTGTCGAGAGTTTAGTGATATATGGCCATGAGATTTTAATCGTAAACAATGCAAAACCGGCTTCCAGCGCAGTCACAAGGAGTCCCTTGATAACCTGGCCCCTGCCGATGTATCCCATTCCCATTATAAAAAGAGAAAGTTTTACCCATATGTCGCCCTTCGAAACTGCTGTTCCGAAATCGGCAAAGTATTTTCCGAGTGATTTAAAAAATCTCTTCATACCTTCTGCACCTTTTTAAGAAGAGCCCATATACCCGAAGATATATGGGCTCATTAGTTTAATGATAATAATTATTCTACTGGAGCAGTGATACCTGCTACTGCTTCATCAAGAGCTGCCTGAACATCATCGGTTCCGGTATAAAGAGCCTGTCCAAGAGTTCCTGCGGGAGTCCAGTAGTTTCCGCCTACTCTCTGAAGATCAGCAAATGCTGACTGAGCACCAAGTGCTGCAAGAGCAGGTGAAGAAATCTTAGCTGCTGCATTGATGTTTGCAGGGCCCTCACCGGTAGCCTCACCAATCTTAAGCTGTGCTGCCTCGTTAGAGATGAACTCTGCAAGAAGCATTGACCATCCAATATTGTCGCTGTAAGAGTTAACACCAACAAGCTTGTATCCTGCGAATGAACCCTGCTGAGTAGCGGTTCCGTTTACATCGAAGGTAGGAAGCTTAGCGCAACCCATGTTGTCACCGTAAGCAGTGGTGAATCCTTCAACATCCCAAGTACCATCAACATAAGCAACTAGCTCACCGTCCTTAGCCTTTGATACTGCATCGGTGTTGCCGATTGAAAGAACTGCATCAGATGAGCAGATGTTCATGATTGAGTTAGCAACTGCAAGACCGGTCTCGTTGTTCCAGTCGCAGACATTGTTTACACCGTCATCAGCAAGAGTAGCAGTGCATCCTGCTCCGCTGAAGAATCCGTAAAGGTACCATGCGTTACCAAAGTCAAATCCGACTTTCTTTCCACTTGCTTCACAAGCTGCTACAAGGCTCTCCCAAGATGCTACATCTTCCTCGGTAAGAACTGACTTATCATAGAAAAGGAAGTATCCGTTTGAAGCGGTAAGAGGATATGCATAGCATACTCCGTTTAATGAAGCTGCGTTAACAGCGCCTGCGCCGTTTGCAGCGACAGGATCGAAGGTGTAGGTTGTTGTAACAGCCTGAAGAGCACCTGCCTGAACAAGCTCGTTGAGCTGGTCATCAGCAAATACGAATACGTCAGCTGCTGCTTCAACGTCCTTAAGGACCTCATCCTTACAGGTTGACTCTGACTGAGCACCAATGGTGATGTTGAAGTCTACATCGGGATAAGTAGTCTTGAACTCTTCTACGAGCTCTTTCATAGTGTTCTGATAGCTCTCCATCTCTGAGCACCAAAGAGTAAGATCAACTGTACCTTCGGTAGCAGCAACGAGGTTTGCGATTGCATCATCAGAACCCTGGTTGATAACAACGTCTGTTCCGGTCTGCTCTTCTGTCTTGTCACCTGTGGTCTGCTCAGTAGTAGTGTTGTCTGTGGTCTGAGCGGGAGCTTCTGTCTTAGCTCCGCAAGCTGCAAGAGAAGCAGCCATTGCCGCAGTCATAAGGACTGCAACTAGTTTCTTTTTCATAAGTTTTTCCTCCTTACACATAACGTGCATTTGAATCCACTGATAGCGGATTACCGACTTATTTTTATATAGATATCAGATTGCGCAACAAATTGCTCAAACTGCGCAACCGATTGTCTACGTTATAAGATTACCAATTGAGGATTACTATGTCAATCAAACAAATTACTTAAGATTAATTCAATATTTTGTGCATTTTGCACATTTTTTATATTTCGGAAATCGTTTTTCGCTCCCCTTTTATGGAATAAACGCCCAATTTGAATACGAATCGGTTACACTCTTACATCTTTGTACTTTCTTTAAGATTGATCTCATACTCGAGAAGAGTTTCCTTTTCAACCTCTTCCCCCGCGATCATAGAAAGAAGTACCTGGCAGGCTTTACGACCTATTTCCATAGTATCAAACTTTAAAGATGTAATAGTAACCGGGAAATTATCAAGTAGCTTACTGTGATGGCAGGAGGCAACCTTCATCCTTCCCGGTATGCTGATGCCCTTCTCGGTGAGATGATGAACCACCTCGTCACAAATATAATCATCCTGGCAGAGCATGCAGTCGGTACCGGTCTTAAGAAGCTCTTCCACAGCCTTTGCCACCTGTATCTTACTGTTAAGATTTGTATATACGATGCTGTTATCAAACTTTGCGCCAGCGCTTTCAAGGCCGTCTTTATACCCGGCAAATCTTCTTATATTGACGGTCTGGTCCATGCCTCCGCCAAGATAAGCAACCTTTCCTACCCCCTTAGAGACAAGGAGACTTACAAGCTCTCTGCATCCGCCGTAATTGTCATGGTCTACGGTGACAAGGTCCTTATCATCACTGTTTCCGATGGCTACAAAAGGAATCTCCGTGCTTTTAAGGTATTTAACAAAAACATCGTCCTTATAAAGCCTTGTAAGGATCATCCCATCAACCTTACGGTTGTTGACCATCCGCTCTAAAGGCTTTGTATTTGTACCATCGGTAGTAACTATGAGGAGATCGTAATCATTTAACTGCGCTATTTCCTCCGCACCATGCATACAGGTATGAAAAAAAGGCATGTCAACAAGGTCCTTGACCTCAGGCATGATGATCGCGATATTATATGTTTTTGACTGGGCAAGACTTCTTGCCGATGCGTTGGGATAAAAAGATTTTTCGCTGATATATGCAAGAACGCGCTGCCTTGTTCCCTCACCGATCCTTCCCTTTCCGGAAATAGCACGGGAAACAGTACTTGCCGAGACGCCAAGCGCTTTTGCCACATCGTGGATTGTAAGGTTTTCCTTTGACTGATCTTTGTTAGAGCTCTCCATGTTAATACACCTATCAGCGATTTTTATAGATTCGCAACAGATTGCGCAGTCTGCGCAATCGATTGCACAAAAATATATTAACATGGGATAAATGCAGTTTCAAGTATTTATTTTGATTCTCTTCCCGATACGATAACCGTATCATCAACAACCCTGAACCTTACGTTTAACCCGTTGTAATTCATACCATATATCCTTTCGGGATCGTTCTGGTATGCAGGTCTCGGATCCTGGGATAATAGCTCTCTTAAGGCTTTTTCCTCATCTTTGTATGAATCGTCCTCAAACTCTACCTTAAGATACTTCATCTTTGTATCGTCCGTAAAGCCGCCCCTCGCCTCAGGATGCGCTTCTACATAGGGAAGATAGGGCTTTATATCAAATATGGGCGTCCCATCCCGCAGGTCAGCCCCGGATATGTGGAGCATGGGCCCCTCATCCGTCATCTCTATGCTTTCAAGCTTAACGCAACTCATTCCTATCGGGTTCGGTCTAAAGGGGGATCTTGTAGCAAATACCCCCATATAGGTATTCCCACCGAGTCTTGGCGGCCGCACTAAAGCTCTGAACCCACCACCACCTTCAGATTTCTTTACTCCATCAAACTCCCAGAGAAGCCAGATATAATCATACCCTTCAAGGCCCTCCACTGCCCTCTTGTCCGAATACTTTTTCTCAAAAACTACAGTCCCTTTAAGTTCATTAGCCAGTCCACTCTGCCTCGGAAGTCCGAACTTTTCTTTCATAGGGCTATGCATTTTTGCTATTATCTCAAGTTGCATCTTTAATATTCCTTTTAAGTCCCTCAATGATGCGTCTGTACTCTTCCATAAGATCTTCGTTATTAAGGATCACATACCGGATATCATTTTTCTTGATAGCTGCATCCATATCCGTCGCTTTCTTGGACATAGCTATAGCGCCGATATTGAGAGAGGAGCTCTTTAAGGAATGGACCTTTATGCGATAGTTCTCGTAATCTCCCTTTTCATAAAAGCCCTTAAGCTTCTCCGTAAGGTCGTTATGAAGATAGGAATTTGCGATCTCCATAAACAGCTCAGGATCGTTTCCGCTGTACATAAGGGCTGTATCAATATCGAGGAAGTCTCCGAAATCATTCCTAAGTGCCTTTATCTCCGGCGATTCGGCCGAAGAGTTTTTCTCTAAGATAGTCCTTTGTGCCTCAGCAATAGCATCTTCCTTACTCTGGAATTTGTTAACGCCCACATATCTGTCAGTTCCCGAATAAACAGTCTCACCAAAGGCGCTTCCCGGCCTTTCGTCGGCATACTTTTGAAGAAGCTGCTTATTCGTTTCCTTTTCAAGGAATTTCCGGACCATACCCTCTAAGACTTCTCCCCTAAGGGGCTTTGAAATGTAATCGTCAAAGCCTTCACTTAAGTACTCATCTTTTACGCCGTAGATAGCGTTTGCAGTAAGCATGACCACAGGAGTATCCTTGTTGATACCGATAGGATCCTGCTTGATCTTATGGAGGGTTTCGACACCGTCCATCTCGGGCATCATATGGTCCATAAATATAATGTCGTACTTTGTTCTCTCCGCCAGCCTTATAGCCTCGAAGCCGTCCGAAGCCATATCGATCTTGATCTTTGTCTTTTTAAGAAGTCCGCAAAATACAACAAGGTTTGTATCAACGTCATCAACAACAAGTACATGTGCTCCCGGTGCCTCAAAGGAGCTTACCCGCATCACACCGCTGTCACCGGCATCGGTAGGCTTATAATTTCCGATAGGTGTCATGTCCTCTATCTGCTGAGGTATGGTAACGGTAAAGGTTGAGCCCTCTCCGTAAACGCTGGTTACGCTGATCTCTCCTCTCATCAGGTCAACAAGATATTTGCTGATTGATAGTCCCAGTCCCGTTCCTTCGACTTTTCTGTTTCTTCCCTCATCAACCCTCTTAAAGCTCTCAAAGATTCCCGTAAGATCCTCACTTCGGATACCGATTCCCGTATCGCTGACAGAGATCTTCAGATAAAAAACCGAATCCTTCGTAAATCCCGAAACCTTCATTCTCACCGTTCCCTTAGGAGTATACTTAAGGGCATTGCTGAGGAGATTAATAAGTATCTGTCTGATCCTGACAACATCTCCGATATATCCGGAAGGAAGGGTTTCATCTACTTCAAACTTAAGATCGAGATTTTTATCAAAAGCCTTAATAGAGATAAGATTGTAGCATTCATTAACAAGCATCCCCAGCCTGTAGGGAGCGGGGTTAAGCTCAATCTTACCCGACTCGATCCTCGAAAGATCGAGGACATCATTTACGATACTAAGGAGCGCTCTTCCGGCGCTTACTATCTGGTTCGAATAAGACAGAACCTCTTTATCATCCGTCTCCTTCATGATGATCTCGTTAAGTCCCAGAATTGCATTGATGGGAGTACGGATCTCATGTGACATATTGGCAAGGAAATCACTCTTTGCACGGTTTGCCTCGTTAGCTTCTACGATCAGCTTATTGGTTTCCGTCATATCATGTATAACGCAGATGAGGCAGAATGGTTCCCTGTAACCGTCATATACATATGTAACGTCAATCTCACAGTCAATGTTTCTCTCAATACTGTTGGCCCTGAAGGTCGTAGCCTGGCCGTCTGCAGGAACAGTGTCTTTCTCATCGACATCAAAGATTTCCGTAAGCTTTGTGCCTTTCTTAATTCCATCCCCAAGAAGGTTTGCAGCAAAGTGGTTAGCCATCTCAAGCCTTCTGTTTTGATCGAACAAAAGCACAGCGGTATTAACGGACTCGTATATATATGTACCCAGGTTATTGATAGTAATATTAAAAGTATTTGTTTCATTGGCGGCACGCCATATGATAAATAAACAGATAAATCCGCCGATACCCGAAGTCGGGATACTTGTATCTATAACCTGCGGAAGGATCGTATCCGGAATCGCCATAACAACAAGAAGCATATTTCCGATGGTGGCCTCTATTTCAAAGGCCAGTTCCCTCTTTGGCTTCTTTTTAATAAACCAGAAAATATCCAGAAGTATAAAGGTTACAAATATCGTCGCCAGATAAACGTAATGGTACTCTCTTTCAAAGCAGGGTACAGAATAATAGGTTGTCCTGTCGGCAAGTCTTATAAAGACATTGACATTGGGTTTTCCAAAGATCACAAGATCCGATAAAGACGCGAGGAAATAAACAATCGCACAGATTGCCTTTACCGGTTTAACGACCTCAACGATCGTAAGCAGCAGTACCGCCTCCGTCGTAAGAAATCCCAAAAGTCCGAAAAGTCCGGCATTACGGCAGTAGAAGGCATAGGTCAGATTTTCGCAAAATCCCATTACGCCGTAGCAAGAGCACCAGATAAAAGTAAATATTCCCAAAAAAAGGATAAACCAGCGGATAGAACCCACCAGTTTTTCCTTCATAAAGTAACTGAGGCCTATAACAAGCCCCAGTACACCAAATATAATAAGTCCTGTATTTATCACGTTGCCCATAAGTCTTTATCCGATAGCCTTCCCAATCCTGTCGATCAGTTCTATATACTGAGTCAAAACCTTCTCATGATGCTCCGTAATATATGCGGCATTTCCGGCAGCCGCCGCCATTTCAAGCTCTTTTGCTTTAGCCGAAAGATCTTCCCCTCCGATCATAAGCGAAGTACTCTTAACTCCGTGTATAGTAACACGGTACTCAGTCCAGTTTTGCTCGGCAAACTGGGTTCTAAGCTCCTCTACATGATTATCTGTATAGAAATCCCTAAGCATATCCTCATAGAGATCTTCCATTTCTCCGCAGTACTCAAGTCCAAGTTCAAGGTTAAGTAAGTCTTTTAAATCGCTTATCATCCTCACACCTCCGTATTATCTGATCTTTCTTGCCTCAATATAGTATCTCTTGTCCTGCGCATGTCCCATAGAGAAGGTCTTTCTCGGGAGCACGCCGTCCGCCATAACTGTCTTAAAAAGCTGTTCCTTTCCCATAGCCGGAAGCAAGAATGACATATTTCCGGGCTTGCGTCCTAAAATCTCTGCCGTCTCGTCTCCGTGGATGTAATCAATCTCGCTGCCCTTTTCTTCAAGATATTTGTCGAGAAATTCCTGAAGCGTTCCGACCGCAAGCTGCTTACTCGGTTTTGGAACAACGATAACGCCGGTCTTGTTCGCGTAGCAATATTTTATAAACTGAGATTCCTTTTTAAGGAGTGCCTTCTGACTCTCAGTCATCTTATCTTTAAAGTCATCGCCGAAACTTCCAATGGTTACTTCAAAGCTTTCGGGATAATACTCTGAAAACGCCTTAAGCACATCCTTTGCATCAACCTCAAAAAGAGTTCTGTGGATTGGTTCGAACTTAAGGGCTTCGTCGTGGTTATTTACAACCTCGACGAGGGCATATCTCGAAGGCAGATTCTTCCACTCCGATTCGGGAACCTTCTTTTTTGCGTTCTCATAACACTGCTTTGCGGTAGCAAGGGAATGGTTTCCGTCACCTACTGCAAAAAGCATAGGCGAAGCTCCCTTAATGCCGTACTTGCTTTCCGTAAGAGCCGGATCCTTAAGGGCTTGTAAAGCATCCGAAACTCCCTTTTCAAGCTTCTTGGTAAGCTTATATCCTTTTATATGCCCACCATCCTGCATCAGGTCAGCCTCGTAGAGCTTCTCCATTTCCGAAACTCTCCTCGTAAGAGGTCCGATAACGCTGTTACTCTCATCGTCAATAAGCAGCATAACGTGCGGAAGCTCGATGGGTGCATTCTCCCTAACCTTTACTCTGGGAGGGATCCTTGAAAGCACGGTTCCTTCCGTAGCTCTAATAAGAGCGTTGTTTCCGGGCTTAAACTCGTAATCGTCAAGATCTATCTTTCCGACGATTCCCTTTCGCACCTTCCCGTCCGACTGGGTTCTTTCGACGTAGATAAGAGTATCCTCGAAGCATTTAAAGACATTGCAGTCCAGATACTCCTTCATATTTGCGTTGATGGCTCCGATCCTTTTCTCAACATCTTGGCCGTTTAAATACACCTCGGGGAGAATAAGATTTAAAGCTGAAGGGCCATCACCTGCCAGCTCGGCAGCCTCCTCCCAGTAATCCGGTTCCGATGTGAACTGGTCACATGCCACCACTGCCCACTTAGACATATCCACATCCTTCGGAAGCAAAATATCCGCAGGTGAAAAAGCTATATCGTCAAACATGTTACTCATTGTTTCTGTCTGCCCTTCTTTTTTCGTATTCTTTATGTGTACGATGGAACAAAGCCTTCTCCTCGTACATTTTTTCATCAGCCTGGCTGATTACTTTATCAAGCATATCTATACTGTCAAACGGTACTACCACCGCGCCGCAGCTGGCGCTGAAAAGGTACGGCATATCACCGGATGCATTTTTCTTTCCCACAAGTCCTTTAAGGGAATTGCAGAACTCCTCATCCTCGAGAGGGCCCGGCTTTTCAATAAATTTAAAGAACGAAAACTCATCTCCACCGAATCTTGCGCAAACACATTTTTCATCCATAAGTTCTTTAAGGATATCCGCTATCATACAGATTGCCCTGTCGCCCTCATGATGTCCGAACTTATCGTTTATAAGTTTGAGGCCGTTTAAGTCTATGGAAGCAACCAAAAATGCGGAATATTCTCCGGATTTCTTGAGCTCATCTATGCGCTTAAAAAAGCCTCTCCTGTTATTTATACCTGTGAGGTAATCGGTAATATACAGGGATTCGAGCTTTTCGTTTGCAGCCTGTATCTTGGCGTTAGCCTTTTGATTCTTGATCGTCTGAAGCACAAAGGAAATAGCCTGCGAAAGACTTCTTGAAAAGTAGGAAAGCTGCGTATAATCGTAGTCTCTCTGGTGAGGCACAACGCTTACCGCGATATATCCGTAAACCTTATCCTGCACATGCAGAGGGATAAAGCAAAGATTTCTGACCTTATCGATTATCTCAGCCCTTCCGGGCAGCATCTCCCGCGCCATAAACACTTCAAGTGGGTACGTAGCCTTAAGACCGTTATGGGTCTCATACATAAGGACCATCTGCTTGTCACCGGACTGCTCCGATGCAGGATCGATCCTTTCAGGCTTACACACAAGTCCGGCAGATGTAATATCGTCCTCTAAGACCACATCTTTTCTAAGACAGACGTACAGATCGTTATACTCATAAAAGTACTGCCTGAATCTGTCCGCCTCTTTTATCATACTGAAAAGATCCTTTTTGGAGGACATTCTGGTCAGCATGGAGGCCATCATACTTATAAGCTGTCTTGTCAGGCTTAAGGTATTATACAGGTATTGCACTCCGGAATTATTGCCGAAGCTGTTCTTCTCTACGCAGCCACAGGACTGGGAATATCTCGTATTAAAGGGAACAACATAGTTTTTAAGAGGCAAGCTGCAGCCGCCGGATGAAGCAAGTATGGAATCCACAGCCATAAATCCGCTTCTTTCCATATCTGTCTCAGCGGTGGTAAGTCTCGGTACAGCGTACTTTTCCATATCAATTCCGTCAAATCCGGTAACGATGACATCCTCCGGAACGCGTATATTCCTCTTTGCAAGCTCATCGCAGATAACCATAGCCATCGCATCATTTGCAGCTATAAAGGCATCGGGAAGTGGATTTCCACTCTCAAAGAATCTTGCGATATTCTCTCTCGTCGGTCCCTCCCAAAAATCTCCGTATCCGATGTAATCCTCCGGCAGTTCAAGACCATATCTTTCGATGATCCTGCGAGCGGCGTTTAGTCTGTCATCCGAGAATGAATTGTTCCTCATTCCGGCCATAACGTAAAATCTCTTGCAGTCGTGAACCGTGATAAGATGTTCAACGATCTCCTCAAAAGCATGCACATAATCGAATGTGATGCTTATGCACTCCGGGATCTTTTTATCTATCGACACAACGGGAAGATTGTGTTCCTTACCGTATCGGATTATCTGTTCGTTTACCTTTGAGCTCTTGATCTTTTCAGGGAAAAGGATAATACCGCAAAGATGCCTGTAATCTATAAGTTCAAAGATACTTTCCTCTCCCTTGTCGTGGAGGTCTCTGTTTACCAGCTCTACAAAGGAATTGTAGATCTCCACGTTAAGTCCTCGCTCCTCAGCACGCTTCGTGATCGCCTTGATCGAATCAGACTGAAAATTTTCATCCATTTTCACAACGCAAACCGCGATAGTGTTTCTGCTCATAAAAAAACCTCGTAATAAAAATTTATACTTTTTTAATTATATCATACTTATCAATATTTCATAACGATAGGCGCAAATTTTTTGGCCACAAGATATATCGGATCCTCAAGCGCCCTTCTGGCATTTTTAAGCTCTTTTCTGATCTCGATATGCTGTGGGCAATGCCTCTCGCAAAGTCCGCACTGTACGCAGTTGGCCGGCCCGGTGTAGTCCTTTCTTAAAGCCGTACACATATAGTACTCTCTGAAAGAGTTGATATAACCGTCGGATGCGCGTCTGTTGTATGCCGCAAAGACTCCGGGAATATCTACATTTTTAGGGCATGGCACGCAATACCTGCATCCCGTACATCCAACCTTCATCTTGCTCTCGATAGCCTTTATTACAGCCTCATAAAGCTCTCTGTCCTTTTCGGTGAGCTCATGCTCTTTTACTTCCGAAGCTATACGGCAGTTTTCCTCCACCATCTCAATAGAGTTCATTCCCGAGAGGACACAGGTAACCTCCGGCTGCTCCCAGAGCCATCTTAAGGCCCACTCTGCGGGAGAGCGCTTTACCGGGTGTTTATCAAAAGCTGCCTTTGCCTGCTTTGGAAGATTGTTTACAAGCCTTCCGCCTCTTAAGGGCTCCATTATAACAACCGGGATCCCCCTCTCGGCCGCTGCGTAAAGTCCTGTGCGTCCCGCCTGTGAATTCTCGTCCAGATAGTTGTACTGGATCTGGCAAAAGTCCCAATCGTAAGCGTCAAGAAGTTCTATAAACATATCGGAATTTCCGTGGTAAGAAAATCCTATCTGCTCGATCTGCCCGCTCCTCTTTTTTTCTTCCAGCCAGTCCTTCACCCCAAGGTCGCATAGCCTGTTCCAGGTCTTTATATCCGTAAGCATATGCATCAGATAATAATTGACATGGTCCGTGCGAAGTCTTCTTAACTCCTCGTCAAAATACTTGTCGGGGTCTGTACTGTTCTTGATAAGGTAGTGTGGAAGCTTTGTCGCTATCCGGACCTTATCTCTTACTCCGTTTTTCTCAAATATCTCGCCGATAAGTGCTTCGCTTCCCGAATATACGTAAGCGGTGTCAAAATAATTAACCCCAAGCTCTATAGAGCGCATTATCTCGCTCTCGGCCTTATCAAAATCGATCTTTCCGGCCTTGCTTGTAAATCTCATACATCCAAAGCCCAAAAGCGATACGTCGTTTCCGTGTTTGTCCTTCCTATACTGCATAGTTTCTTCTCTTTCTTTAGTAAAAATATCTGTCAAAGTACTCTCTGGTCAAAATCCGTTCCGCTCTCATCCCTCATCTTTTTGATGTATGGCTCCGGATCGTCTTCCATTTTCAGCAAAATATCAATAGACTCCAAAAAGAGTCTCTCCGTCTTGTAGCGGTTCATTTCCTCGCGCCTGTCCATATAGGCTTTAAAATGATCCACCTGCCAAACTAAGATATCTGTCAGATGAAATCCGGCCACCTCATATCCGTCCCAAAACTTCCCGGTATCGTAGTAGTAAGCCACTTCCCTTAAGGCACCTTCGTTTAGAACTAAACGGTTCCATAGTTCCTTCGCGTACTCTTTACCCTTTCCCGCCTTCTCGGAAAGATCCGTCAAAAACAGATACAGCGCACTAAGGGCCTTTTTTTGTTCCTCTGTCATACCCCTTTTTCCTTTTCTTTCGTTCGTTTTAATCTTTGGGCCTTCGTTTCTTACTTTGGATTTTCCGGCCGCTTAGGATTTTCCGGCTTTCTCCGAAGTCCTTTTATGGCCCCGCGATCATTTTAATTCTAACACAAAAAACGCCCTCCTCCGAGACAGAGGAGAGCGTTTTTATATAAATTTAATTCTTTAGACTTC
>CADATP010000062.1 GCA_902790935.1 uncultured Lachnospiraceae bacterium
CCACTCCTGTCCTCCCACCAAAGGAAGTTTCCGATATAACACTGGCTTATATCAATAGGACGGAGATTTGCAACTATCGTAAGCGTTATATTTCCGTTTACGTCAGGAGTAACATCCACATCATGTATAGTATAGGATACATCCTGATCTCTGTAGCGGAAGGAAAAACACTGAAGGAAAGTAGCTCTGTCAGAAACATTCGGAACACTATAGGGTTGCCCATTTATCGTAATGGAATCAACCTTATATGCCCAGTTGTGTGCGATTGTAACGTCTACATGGTTCGCATCACCCGATTTCGGGTTAAACGTAACCGTACCTGTTGTACGGTCAAAGAAGTCCGCTCTCTGGCCGTTATCGATTGAAACAACGCAATACCTGTAGGAATCATCTTCGACGTAATCCCAATCGATGGTTTCTCCGTCAGCACGGTAGCTGTATATATCCTCTCTTGCTGCAGGTCTGCCGCTCCAGGTCCCGGCCGAGCTGCTCATATTGATAGTAGCTGTTTTAGAGCCTCCGGGAGGATTTCCGCCGTTGCCTCCACCACCATTATTCTTATCTCTTATCGCAAAAGTAAGATTTTTGCCAGTCGGGAAACCGTGGGCATCACAAGTAAAGGTTCCCGGATTACCTGCATTACCCGCAGTATAGGTTAAATGACCCGTAAAACCATCGCTTGCAAATAATACCATTTCATGATCCGAAGAATTATAATTGGTCAGATCTATACTTGTGATCGCGCTCTGCAGCAATGTCATTACGTCATTAACCGAGTCGCCGGTAATAGCTACCGTTCCCGTGCTCGGATCTACCACAGGATTTACACCGGATGTGTTAAGCGTTACAGTAACACTCTTTGTATTGTTATCAACCTGATAGGTAATTACCGGATTGTTGGGGGCAAACCCGTCAAATGACAAGACCCGACTGTCTGCAAACGAATTCAATGGACTGTAAACACTTAAAACTAGCCCTACCGTCATTGCCAATGTGGTAAAGAACGATAAAATCTTCCTTCTTAATCCCTTCATATTTTTCACCTCTTAATAATATAATGTTCCCATTTATGCACAAATTGCACCCTTATGCATAGGCTTATGTTAACATACGAGGCTGATTGGTTTTGTTATTTTTCCATTTTGGCATTGACATATCGGGAAATATCTATGATTCTTTTATTAAGGGTGTATTTTATTAAGGGTGTATTTTATTATTTGAAAGCGTACGTAAAGGGGATAAATATGGCTCTAAATGATAAAATTGAAGAATACTTGGAAATCTTAGAATGCAGCGGTCGGGATCTTTCTTCCGCCTCCGGGCTTTCGGACGCAGCTATAAGCAGATACAAAAGCGGAAGCCGTATTCCCGCCTACGACAGTCAGGAGTTTAACGCTCTTGTCTCAGGCTTTGAAATGCTGTTTGATAAGTCCGGCGTAAAGCCGCCGGAAGATATAAGAGAGGGTTTAAAAAACGCTCTTCCCACCCCCGGACTCAATCGTGAAAAATATGCAGAAAGACTTGGCATCCTTACAAGTCTCTCTGAAATCAGCCGTACCAAAATAGCCGCAACCGCAGGTTACGATCCATCGTTCATAACGCGTGTTATAAGGGGGGGAGAGAACTCCTTCGGACTACATCAGCTTTACAGACAAGATCAGTAAGTGTATCGCTTCAGGCTGCAATACTCTTAAGAGCATCAACCTTCTTTCAGACGCAATTGGCATAGATACAAATCTTTTGGACACTCCCGAGACCCGTGCTTCATATATTTACGACTACCTTCTTTCCTCAGAGGGAAATACCCCGGAGTTAAATGTGGATTCCGCAAGGCAAAACAAAGAGAGTATAAGCAATTTTCTCTCTAAGCTTGACGAATTTGATCTGAATGATTATATGAAAAAAATTCATTTTGATAAGATCAAAGTATTAACATCGCCCGTTATTCCATCCGGCTCTAAGCATTATTCCGGAGCCTCCGGTATGAAGAAAGCTGAAATAGCTTTTTTAAAAAGAACTGTTCTTTCTCCGTCAAAGGAGGATATCTGGGAGTATTCCGATTTACCCTTTGAGGAACTGGCTTCCGACAAGAAATTCTCAAGGAGCTGGATGATCGGACTTGCCATGATGTTAAAAAAGGGCTTACGCTTACATATAATACATGACCTCGGACGTCCCTTTCCTGAAATGATACTTGGTTTAGAGAGCTGGATACCCTTATATATGACAGGGCTCATCTCACCTTACTATTTAAAACATGAACCCGAGAGTTCCTTTTCGCATCTCATCAGACTCTCAGGAAGCACAGCTCTCATAGGTGAATGCTCCGAGAAGGACCTTTCAACGGCTCTATTTTACTTAAGCTCCGACCCTGCTGAGATCAAAGCTGCCGTAAAGAGGAAAGAAGCCCTGTTCTCCCATGCTCTTCCCTTGATGGAGATTTTCCACGACAACAGAAAAGACGAATACGAAAAGCTGGTAAAAAAAGAGACTGACGCTCTTCTGGAAGAAAAGGGCGAAGTCCCCGTAACGCTTTCCGCTACCTCGAACATCTACTTCAAGAATATAGAAATAACAAGATATGGCCATAAACTGATAATAATCGCAAAGCAAGGAGATCCCGAGATAAACTTTGTTATCCGCTATCCCAAACTTGTAGATGCGATCATATCTATGTTTGACGTAGGCGAACCTGTGTGATACAATTTAATAAGCGGCGAGTTGCCGAAGTAGGAGAGACAAATATGAATCTTTTAACCTTACTTTCAAACTCAGTTACAAATGAACAGGCGATGCTCTTTATGCTACTCGGAGGCGGCCTTATAATTATTATAGCTGTTGTTATTGTTGCTGTTGTTTCAGCTGTAACCTCTGCTGTAGCCGGTGAAGCCGAAGATAAAGAGGACTAAATACTACGCAAAATAATAAGCCCACGCTGTCCGCGTGGGCATTTTTCTTTTTATGGAGTTTAATCTTTCGATCTTACCTTCAGCTGTAAATTCAGTTTTTCAATCAAGATCGTCAATTGCGCCATAGGTCGCAGCGCGGAGTTTTCTGACAACAGGCATTGTTCCCGCGCCTCTTCTCTGGATAAAATACAAAATGACAAGATTCCTTTCCGGATCGATGCACATATAATTTCCTGTCCAGCCATCCCAGCCGAATTCACCGAGGCTCGCCTGAGAACCCGCTTTTCCCTGATTAATAAGCACCCTCATAAGACCGCCGTATCCATATCCCCTGTTACTATCCCAGTCAAGCCCCCAGGATTGTTCCTGAGTTAGATGATTTGTTGCAAGAAACTTTACGGAGGCGGAGCTGATGATCCTTGCTCCCTTATAAATTCCACCGCCGGCCAGCATCATAGCAAAATGCGAATAATCATCGATTGTGGATACGAGCCCGCATCCGCCCGCCTCGTACGCAACATCTTCATGATAATACTCCCCGAGATAGCAGGCATCAGAAGCAACAAGCTCAAATCCATTCTCACAGCCCTTCTTAGGCAGATAATCGTAGCTCATGGCAAATCTGTCCCACTTCTCCTTGGGTACAAAAAATCCCGTATCAGGCATCTGAAGCGGATTAAATATCTCTTTTCTAAGGAATTCACTGTACTTAACTCCAGTAGCCTCTTCTATTACAGCAGCAAGAATATCCGCGGACAATCCGTACATCCATCTTTCGCCCGGCTCAAAAGCAAGAGGGTTCGTTGCAATCTTTCTTACGATTTCCCTTGTAGAGAGCCTCTCGCCCTTATTGACCCCATCCACTATTTCGTCAAAGATTACCTGCATTCTTCTGCCGGCTTCACTGCAGCCCTCCCAGTTTTCACCGTAAGGTATCCCGGAAGTCATCGTAAGGAGATTCATTAAAGTAATAGGCCTCGAAGCCGGCTCCTCACTATAAGTTACCTTTCCTTCAGAATCCTTTTCTTCCTTAAGAACCTTCATATTTGCATATTCCGGCAGATAATCTCCAACAGGGTCATTTAAGTCGATAAGCCCCCGCTCCTGCGCTATCATTACAGCTACTGCCGTTATCGGTTTTGTCATTGAAAAGAGTCTGATTATGGCATTCCTTTCCATCGGTCGCCCCTTTTCAAAATCCGCATACCCGAACTGTCCGTAATAAACCTCTTTTCCGCCGCAGAGGACAAGAGCCGAGTTTCCCATAACTCTGCCTTCTTCGACCTCAGCCTTCATGATCCTGTCCATTATCCCGGTATAGTTTTTCATCTTATAAATCCCCAAATCATTACATTCTGTTTTTGATCTTAGTACGTATTACTACAAATATTCCTCCGCCAAGTAAAACTCCCAGCAGGCAGTAGAACCAAACCGGGATCCTTTTGGCATTAAAGCACCTTACGTTAATCCACATACGGTTTACCTTTGCGTTGGTGTCCGTATCAAAGTAGAGCATAACAGCGCTTCTGTCGATTACCTCCTTAGGCGGATACTGGGCGTAGAGCATACGCCTTGTCTGCTGCTCACTGACAGTCAGTATATAATCCTCATCCTCGTAATCTCCGGAAAAATAGAAGCCCAAAGGATATTCGACCGTGTCTTCCTCCTCCGGATCTGCCTCATAATTCCATTTAATATAATCATAAACGGTATCGTCATCCTCGCCACCGCTGATAACAGAGCTGTATCCGATGTAATACATGTTCCTTACAGCATTTTCCGGCATTGAAAGGAAATTGATAAAGCTCTCTGCAGCATGCTTCTTGGCAGTATCACCTTTAATACCGTTTTTAAGCATAATCCATCCGTCAAACCAAAGATTGGTAGATTCCTCAGGAACAGCGAACTCCAGTATAAAATCGTCCTCTTCGGCCTGTTCCATAGCGTACACGGCGTCTCCGGACCACTGGTAATTTGCGGCAACTTTGCCGGTTATCATATCCGCTTTTCCGCTGTCGGTTTCAAAGGAATATAAGTTGTCCTTGGCAAGCTGAAGATAATTCTGTACATCCAAAAGAGTTTCATCCGATACATCGTTCATCTCATCCATAAGGCTTTCCGAATAGTCCTGCCTTTTGCGAAACTCATCACTTAAAAGATAGTCGGATTTAACAGCTCCTATTGCCGCGAACATTGCATCACGCACGTTATCTTTTATAGTAATACGTCTGTAAATGTTTTTATTTGTAAATACCTTCCATGTGGAAGCTTCCTCACGGGATAACATTTCAGGATTGTAAATTATCCCCGTAACTCCCCACATATATCCGGCGGCATACTTACTCCACTTTTCCCCGCCTATCTCGTTTTCCTCAAAGACCTCGCGGATAAAGGGCGATACGCCATTTATATAATAGTTTTCTTCCACGGATTCATCAAAGAAATCATCTGAAAAAGGTTCAGCCATTCCTTCGCTCATCAGCTTCATTATCATATAATCCGAGGGGCAGACAAGATCATACTCATCTCCCATTGTAAGCATACTGTACAGTTCTTCATTTGTACCGAAGCAGCTGTACTGGACCTTTACTTTTTGGCCATAGGTTTCAAAGTACCAGTCTTCAAAGTCCTCTACAAGAGAATTCTCTCCGAATATATCTCCGCTCTCAAGATCTATTACCTCGTCTTCGTCCCAATCACCTTCATCGATATACTCCTCCCAGTTACAGACTTTAAGAACGATTTCACCCGATGGGCTCTCGCTGTCTTCCGAAGCAAAACTCTTTATATCAAGAGTGCCAAAAACAAGCGTTATTAAAAGAGCTGACGCTAAAAACCTTTTCATTATGCATCGCTCCTTTCTTCTGATTTAACTTTTCCGCGGTATAAATTCATAGATATCGCAACTGCCAAAACAATAAGGAATATAACTGTAGAAAGCCCCCAAAGAGCCGTTTTTATCTCCGTATGGGAGCCTCTCGTGGCATTGACAACATACGTACTTATTGTATCGAAGGTGGCAGGCTTTGTGTATGTCGCGATAAAGTAATCGTCAAGAGAGAGGGTTATGGCCATAGCAAAGCCCGATACTATCCCGGAAAAGATCTGAGGGATGATTATCTTAGCCAGTGCCTGCGCAGGTGATGCACCGAGATCCAACGCCGCCTCATAAAGGCTCGAATCCATTTGCTTTAACTTCGGCATAACCGACAGATATACAAAAGGAGCAGACAAAACCACATGTCCTATTATAAGAGGGATAAAGGTATCTTTACTTACTCCAAGTACCACAACCAGCAGTATGCAAAGGGAGAAAGCCGTAACTACGTCCGCATTTACAACGGGTATCTGGTTTGCGGCGCCAAAGGTCTTTCCGATCCTTTTATCGGAGTAAAAAGATCCGATAGCACCTACTGTTCCAAGTATAGTTGCAAGTACAGAGCTTACAAGCGCAAGAGCTACCGTTCCCCAGATCATACTTCCCAGTTCGGGAGTTGTAAAAAGAGTAATGTAGTTCGAAAGAGAAAAGCCTCTGATTGCACCTATTGTAGTAGCGTCCGTAAAACTGTATACCGCAAGGATGAGGATAGGCGCATAAACAAATATAAGCCCAAGAACAACTATAATGGGACCCGCAATCTTTTTCACAGCAGCGCACCTCCCCTCTTTTCCTCTTCCTCCGAGCCGGTAAGCAGGGTAAAGAGAACGATAATAAGTAAAAGAACAAGCGCTATCATTGAACCGTTATGCCAGTCGTAGGCGGAGAAATAGCTTCCGATAAGGCTTCCCATGATATACGTACTGTTATAGAGCATATCCGGCACAACATAGTTTGTCATAGCAGGTAAGAACACCATCGCGGTACCGCTTACGATTCCGGGCATCGACAAAGGCAAAGTCACCTTTAAGAATACCTGTATCTCTCCGGCTCCAAGATCCCTCGCCGCTTCCAACAGGCTTCCGTCAAGTTTGGAGATCGTATTGTAAAGAGGCAGGATCATAAAGGGAAGGAAATCGTAAGTCATACCGATCACAGTATTTATAAAAGGATGAAAGGCAAGGTTTCCCTCTATTGCCGTAAGTATCTCCTTAAGCGCTGTAAGCCTTAATGTAAAGTTGATCCACATAGGCATAACAAACAGCATAATAACAACGCTCTTGGAGTTAAATTTGCTCCTTGCAAGGACGTAAGCGATCGGATAAGCTATTAAAAGGCACACCAAAGTAACCACCAGCGCAAGGGCAAGTGAGTAAAGCAGCGTACCTATTGTGTTTGAATCGGTGAAGAATCCGATAAGATTTTCAACGGTAAAATGCCCTGTGGCATTTGTAAAAGCATAGTAAAAAAGTACCAGGAGAGGCGCGATAACAAACAAAACAAGGAATATCGCGTAGGGAATTCCCAGATACTTTCTGGCAAAAGTCTTTTTCATCCCCGGTCTCCTATTTCTTTATTGAAAATGTCATTTTATCTTCAGGCATAACAAGACCAACGGTATCATCCATATTCCAAAGATACTCATCATCCACAATAAGATCGTGTCCGTGGATTGTTCTGACAACATAGCTGTAATGGTCACCCTTATATATAAGGTTGATGATCTTTCCGCTGGTAAGACCTGCTTCAACATCATCGCTCAATTGAATATCACCCGGTTGTATAGAAACCAAAACCTTGATTTCCGAAGTATCAATCTTTTCTCCGGAAGCATCAAAGAGCTCTCCGTCCTTTATCCTTGACCCCGGAAATACCTTTGTCACATCACAGGGAATAGTCCTGTCGGAGTACACAAGATTAAGATCGTCACCTATTTCCGCCTCGAATCTTGTGGTATGGTCCTCGGCGATCATAATGTGTATGCCTTCGGGTTCAAGACTCATTCCGATAGTGTCGCCAACCTTAGCGGACTTTATGGACTGGATCACCATCTCGTACTTTCCGCTCTCCACAGCTATCTCATAGTGTATACCTTTAAAAATAACAGATGTAACCTTGCCTGTTATAATACCATCTTCGGGCTTTGTAATAATGACATCCTCCGGACGTACAACAACATCAACAAGGGTTCCCTCCGGAACGTCATCCATACACTCAAACTCTCCCCCGGCAAATCTCGCTTTAAGATGCCCCGTCATAATTCCCTTGAATATATTACTTTGTCCGATAAAGTCAGCTACAAAAGCATTCTTAGGCTCATTATAAATATCTTCGGGAGTTCCTATCTGCTGAGTACGACCATTGTTCATAACAACGATCTTGTCGGACATAGTAAGGGCTTCTTCCTGGTCATGAGTAACGTAGATAAAAGTTATTCCCAGCTTTGCGTGCATATTCTTAAGCTCAAGCTGCATTTCCTTACGCATCTTAAGATCCAGGGCTCCGAGAGGCTCGTCAAGTAGAAGGATCTTGGGCTCGTTGACAAGAGCTCTCGCAATGGCGATCCTTTGCTGCTGACCGCCGGAAAGAGTGGAAACCTTTCGCTTTTCAAATCCCTCAAGATCAACCATCTCAAGTACATGAGAAACCTTCTTTTTTATGAGTTCAGGCTTCATTTTCTTAAGTTTTAAGCCAAACGCGATGTTGTCATATATATTCATATGAGGAAAGAGAGCATATCTCTGAAACACCGTATTGATCGGCCTTTTATTTGGAGGAAACTGCGCGATATCCTGACCATCCAAAAGAATCTGTCCCGAAGAAGGAAGTTCAAATCCGGCAATCATACGAAGAGTTGTTGTTTTACCGCAACCTGAGGGGCCTAAAAAAGTAACAAACTCCCCCTGTTTAACCTTAAGATTAAAGTCTTCCACCGCCGTAAATCCGTTGTCTTCATATGTTTTGGTGATGGAATTTAGCTCAATTATGTAACGATCAGACACCTCTATCCTCCTCGGGCAAAAATTTATTCTATTCCCATCAGCCCTTCAAGTTCTTCCTGGGCAAGGACCAGGCCATCCTCGATGCTGATTTCTTTTTTCATAATGTTTCTCATCATGTTTCCCAAAATAGTGTAAAATCTTGACCATTCCCTGATATCCGGTCTGTATATACCGTTCTCAAGAGCGGTACATATAACTCTAAGATGCGGGTTTTCCTTACCAAGTTCGGGATCTTGCAGAGAAGAGTACCTGCAAGGCACACCGCCGATCTCTACCGTGCTCTTTTGAACATCCCTGTCCATAAGATACGTAAGAAGCTTGGCGGCCATATCTTTATTTGCGGAGTTCTGCGGGATTCCCAAAGTCCATATTCCATAAATATTTGAATTATAGGACTGTGCTTCATCTGTAGCCTTTCCCGGGAAAGCTATATAATCCGTATCGGCGCCGGTCTCCGGATTGTACCAGCCCGGCCAGCCCACTGCCACCGCCTGCTTTCCGGCGGCCAGGGACCCTATAAGCTCATCCTTCGGGTAAGAGCCTCCCGTATCCGAAATGTCAAGATAAAATCTCAAAGCCTCCGCAAACTCCGGCGTATTGACCGTAGGTCTGTCGTTTTCATCCACGACCCATCCTCCGAAAGCGCATAAAACCGGCAAAAAATCAACAACAATGTTGTTCTCCGTATCTCCCCTCAGTACAAAGCCGCCCTTTCCGGATTTTGCAGCTTCTTCACAAAACTTCTTCATATCTTCAAGCGAATCGAAATCCTCCGGTTTGTATCCCAGAGCATCCGCCGTTTCTGTGTTCAGCATCATTACCGTAACGTTTCCGTAGTAAGGGACAAGATATGTCTTACCATTTTGAACGCATATCGTCGTAGTGGCGGGAATTATATCATCATCAAAGCTGTACCCGAGTTCCCCAAGGTCTGAAAGCACACCCTCATCTACGTATTCCGAAACCCAGGAAGAATCCACCATGCAAAGGTCGTAGCTTCCCTTTTTCCGGACCGAATCGTTAAGTATATAGCTGTGAAGATCGTCCTCCGACATCTCCACTATTTCGCATTTTATTCCGTTCTTTGTTTCAAATTCACCAATGCAAGCCTTGATTACTTCAGAATACGTTCCGGCACGAAGCGCCAGAACGAGTTTATTTGCGCGCGTACCATCACTGCATCCCGCTCCTAACAGCAGCATGCATACCGTGAGAAATAAGCAGATAATCTTCTTTTTCATTCCACAAATCCTCAAATTGCAGTTAACGAAACTCAATAATTAGTTTATCAGCAACCCGATAATGTTGCAATCTCAAAATGTAGTATGATAATATTAATTATACCTTCAAAGACAGGGGATATTTTATGCTTTCATTCGAAAAAAAATTCACAACATTTATCGAGAATAATATAGACAAACTTTTCTTTCCGATATGCATCATTCTTTCATTAATTTTGAGGATTGCTGCATTTAATTTCGTAAGTTCTGATATGGAAGGTTATCTTCTCGGCTGGTTCGGGCAGATTGAGCAGCTCGGCCGTATTCACGCCCTTAAAACGCAAGTTGGCAATTACAGCGTTGCATACCAGACGCTCATCGCCATAATGACCTATATTAAAATCGATCCTTTGTATCAATACAAAATGCTTTCGGTTTTATTTGATTATGCCCTTGCTTTCGGAGTATTCTTCCTCGTAAAGGAGCTTACCTCCAAAAAGATGCTCTCTTATGCCGCATTTGCCATAACCGTTTTTTCTCCCCTTGTATTTATCAATTCCGCAGTATGGGGACAGTGTGACTCAATCTACACAGCTTTTGCCGTTTGGTCCCTGTATGCTTTCATCAAAAAGAAATATCCGGTTTCGATGGTTCTTTTCGGCCTGTCCTTTGCTTTTAAACTCCAGGCAATATTCCTGCTGCCATTTTATCTTTTCGCATATATAAGAAAAAAGGAGTTTTCCATATTTAATTTCCTTATAGTACCTGCAACCATGGAGTTTGTCTGCATCCCTGCTATGATAATGGGACGCAGCTTCAAAGGCGCCTTCAGCCCCTACTATTACCAGACAGGCTCCTGCGACAAGATGTACTTCAGCTACCCTTCGTTTTGGTCAATATTCGGAATAAATAGCCCCGATACGAGGCTCAAGTTCATCGAAGGATTCAAGCTGCCTGCCGTCATCATGGCCTTTTCCGTACTGATGCTTATGATGATATTCCTCTTTGCAAAAAAGGTGGAGCTAAACGCAAGAAATACTGTCTTTATATCTTTCATCTTTATTTATACCTGCGTTATGTTCCTTCCGGGAATGCACGAAAGATACGGATTTATGTATGAGATACTCGCTATCGTGATTGCTTTCCTGATACCAAAGACTATTATTCCCACCGTGTTGCTACTTAGTCTCAGCCTAATCACATACGGCTCTAACCTGATTTACAACCTTGAAATACACCCGGTTATGGGAATTGCAAACTTCGCCGTTTATCTGGTATATATATATCTTTTTTATAAGGACGCCTTTAAAGCGGACAAAAACACAAAATGAACAAAGCTTTTAATATAAAAAAATACACAGACATACTCTTTATAATCGCGGTAATAATCCTTGCCCTTACTCTCATTCCCATGACAGTACTTGGCTTTTTCGCCCATCCTCTTGGGGATGATTTTTATTACGGAGTACCGGCAAAGGAAGCTATGGATGCCGGCAAAGGACTCTTAGGGATACTAACAGCCGCTGTAAAGGGAACCGTCGATCAATATAAAATCTGGCAGGGTACATACTCTGCCATGTTTTTGATGCACCTTCCTCCCCAGCTTTTGAACTACCGTCTGTACGGCTTATATCCCGCCTTTATAATCCTTTTTCTAACAGGCAGTATCTTCTACGCTACAAAGCCCTTATTTGTTACCGGAAGGGACAACAACTCAAAGCCTTGGCTAACTACGGCCGCTCTTCTTGCCGCGACATGTATCCTTTTTGTCCCTGTTTGTGCAGAGACCTTTTACTGGTACAACGGCTCTGTTTATTACACGGGCTTTTTGTCACTGACCCTTTTTTTCTTCGGTTTGTTTTTTAGATACCGCTCGGATAAAAAAGTTTCTAAGCTGATAATCTGCATATTACTTGCTCTTTTTATCGCCGGGGGCAACTATGCCTCTTTGCTTCCCACGATACTGATTCTCGTCCTTTTAACCGTTAATGATGTTTTTGCAAAAAAGAAATCCCTTTTGCTCCCGGATTGTCTTTTGATCATAGCTTTTCTCATCGGCTTTACCATCAGCGTACTCGCCCCGG
>CADATP010000063.1 GCA_902790935.1 uncultured Lachnospiraceae bacterium
GAGTTCTGCTGGATAGTAGACTTCCCTATGTATGAGATAGGGGAGGAGTCGGGACTTCTGGAGTTCTGCCACAATCCATTCTCAATGCCTATAGGTGGCCTTGAGGTTCTCGAGAAAGCTGCGAAAGGAGAGTTCGATCCCCTTGAGATCATGGCTAATCAGTACGACCTTGTAATCAATGGTTATGAGTCCGCTTCAGGTGCTGTAAGAAACCATGACCCTGAGATCATGGTTAAGGCCTTCGAACTTGTCCGCCTTGGCGAAGAAGATGTTAAGGCGAAGTTCCCTGCAATGTACAACGCATTTACTTACGGAGCGCCGCCTCACGCAGGAGCTGCTCCCGGAGTAGACCGTATGATCATGCTGCTTACCGGAGAAGAATCCATCCGTGAGGTTATCACCTTCCCTATGAACAAGAATGCACAGGATGTTATGATGGATTCTCCTTCAAGCGTTACTCAGAAACAGCTTGATGATGTTCACATTGCTATCGTTATGCCTAAAAAGGATGAGGACGAAGAGAAAGCATAATGCTGAAAATCTTTCTTCTAAAATATGAAGATCAAAGACTGATATCGGATACAGCAGTTTTGGAAGCGGCGGTTAATAAAATCGATTCCGTCAGGAAGAGCAGCCTCCCTAAGATGAAGAAAAACTCTTCAGGGAGAGCCGCTTCTATAGCTGCCGGGCTGCTTATCCAGTACGCATACGAGAAATATTTCTTAGGTGATGCCGGTGACTGCCTCGGTGAAGTATCTTTGGAGGATGTACTTGATACGATTCAAAAAGTAAGGGACTTCAAGTATAGGATCGGAAAAGAAGGAAAGCCTTATTTTGAGGGGACGGGAGAGCCTTACTTTAATATTTCCCACGCAGGCGGATACGCCGCGATAGCTATTTCAGACAGAGAAGTCGGTATAGATATACAAAACCGAAGAAACACCAAAACTGTGGAGATGGCAGACAGATTTTTTTCAAAAGATGAAAAAACTGCAGTCAGAGCTGACGAGACCGGAGATCTTTTCTTCAGGCTCTGGACCAGAAAGGAAGCTCTTGGAAAATGCACGGGAGATGGCGTTAGGCCTTTCCTTGATGTGAATGTTTTGAATCTTGAAAAAGAAGAACTGTCAGGATTTGACTGGATGGAAGAAAAGATAAACGACCTGTTTATGACGGTTTGCTTAAGGAAACTATAGTAAGCCTTAAAGCCTGTTTTAGATAATATAGATATTGGAAAACTAATGAAATCACTGTTAAAGTATCTGCGTAATTACAAAAAAGAATCTATATTGGCGCCTTTATTTAAATTGCTCGAAGCATCCTTCGAGCTTTTTGTGCCTATAGTAATATCAAAAATAATTGATGTTGCCATACCCTCCGGTAACAATTCCATGATAATAAAAATGGGGCTTGTTCTCGCTCTGCTTGCTCTTGTGGGAATGGTAGCGGCGATAACAGCTCAGTTTTTTGCTGCCAAGGCAGCCGTAGGATTTTCGGCTGAGCTTCGAAGCGCAGTGTTTGCACATATCCAGACCTTTGACTTTACATCTATCGACAAGGTCGGAATATCTACCCTTATCACAAGGATGACAAGTGATATAAATCAGCTCCAAAATGGTGTGAACATGGTACTTAGGCTGTTCCTTCGTTCTCCTATCGTAGTTTTCGGAGCTATGATAATGGCCTTTACCATTGACGTAAAATCGGCTCTTATATTTGTTGTTGCGATTCCGCTGCTTGCTGTTATCGTATACGGAATCATGCTTATAACAATGCCGCTTTTTAAGAAAGTTCAGGGAAGTCTTGACAAGGTCTTGGGCCACACAAGAGAGAATCTTACCGGTGTCAGAGTAATCCGTGCCTTTGGGCTTGAAGATAAAGAACTTGGAGATTTTGAGGCAGACAACCGCATTTTGGCCAAGAGCCAGACAAGGGTGGGACGTTTTTCCGCTCTTACAAATCCTCTTACCTATATAATCGTAAACGGTGCAATTATTGCACTTATCTATGTGGGCGGAGTGCAAGTTAATATGGGAAATCTGACCCAGGGCCAGGTTGTTGCCATCATCAACTATATGTCGCAGATACTTGTTGAGCTTATTAAACTTGCAAACCTTATCGTACTTATGACAAAAGCGGCAGCCTGCGGAGACAGAGTAGCAGATGTTTTGAAGATGGAGAATGCGCCTGTTATCAAAGAAAGTGGATTTACTTCGGGTAACGGAAAAGAAGATACATCAGGAGCTTTTGATGATTATATAGTATTTGACCATGCGAGTCTTACATACGAAGGTGCCGGAGCGGAAACTCTTACGAATATTAACTTCTCTGTTAAAAAAGGACAGACCGTCGGAATAATCGGAGGTACCGGCTCAGGTAAGAGCTCCTTAGTGAATATGATTCCCGCGCTGTATTATGCCACAAAGGGTTCTGTAAGATTTATGGGAAAAGACCTTAAGGATCTGGATGCGGCTGAATTTAGAAAAAGGATCGGTATCGTTCCGCAAAAAGCTGTGCTCTTTAAGGGAACTATAAGGAGTAACCTTCTTTGGGGAAATCCCGATGCTACGGACGAGGAACTTTGGAAAGCGCTTGAAATTGCGCAGGCTGCGGAGGTTGTTAAAGGCAAAGACGGTGGCCTTGATGCAGAGGTTGAACAAAACGGTCGTAACTTCTCGGGAGGGCAGAGACAGCGCCTTACAATAGCAAGGGCACTTGCGGGAAATCCTGAAATTCTCATACTTGATGATTCAGCTTCTGCCCTTGATTATGCTACGGATGCAAATCTTAGAAAAGCAATTTCCGGGATTAAGGATACGACTGTGTTTATAGTTTCCCAGAGGGCTTCATCAATCAGGAATGCGGACAAGATAATTGTTCTCGATGACGGCGAGGTTGCAGGCATCGGAACAAATGAGGAACTTTTAGAAAGCTGCGAAGTTTATAACGAGATCTATTATTCCCAGTACGAGAGGGCATAAAATGTCAGATTTAAAGAAAACGGATTCAAAAAAGACTATACGTAAGATCCTTAGATACATTAAGCGCCATATTCCGCTTGTTGTTTTGTCAATCCTTTTGGCAGCGATCATCGTATTTCTTACCCTCTATATCCCTATACTTATAGGTAATGCCGTAGATGTGCTTCTTGCGGGCAAGGGCAATATTGATTTTGAAGAGCTCATTCGGATAATGATAAAGATCGGTATTGTTATGGGAATCACGGCTCTTGCGCAGTGGGTTATGAATACGATCAACAACCATATCACTTACCATGTCGTAGAGGATATCAGAAATGATGCGATGAAGAGGATCCAGATCCTTCCTCTTTCATTTCTTGATTCTCAGGCCACGGGAGATGTGGTCAGCCGTGTGGTTTCAGATGTTGATACTTTTGCGGACGGACTTTTAATGGGATTTACCCAGCTCTTTACAGGAGTTCTGACCATCCTTGGAACTCTGGGCTTTATGCTAAGGACAAGTCCTATAGTAACAATTGTGGTTGTTGTGATCACTCCCTTATCTTTCTTTGTTGCAAAGTTTATAGCTACCCATACCCACGATTATTTCAAAAATCAGTCTGTGGTCAGAGCTGAGCAGACTGCGCTTATTGATGAGATGATCGGAAATCAGAAAATCGTTAAGATGTTTTCGAGAGAGGAAGCGGTTAAGGAAGAGTTTGATGAGATAAACGGAAGGCTTCATGACAGTTCATTAAAGGCAGTTTTTTACTCCTCACTTGTTAACCCAAGTACAAGATTTGTAAACGCTTTGGTATATGCCGGAGTAGCGGTTGTGGGAGGATTTTTTGTAATAAAGGGATGGGGCTCGGCCGAAGCTGCAGCGCTAACCGTTGGTGAACTCACGGCTTTTTTAAGCTATGCAAACCAGTATACAAAGCCCTTTAACGAGATTTCAGGCGTTATTACCGAGCTTCAGAATGCTATTGTCTGTGCCTCAAGAATATTTGAACTTATTGAAAAAGAGCCTCAGATACCTGACGCGGAAAGTGCTAAAGTTCTTAAAGAGCCGGAAGGTGCGGTATCTCTTCAGAATGTCAGCTTTAGATATATTCCTGAAAAGCCGCTTATCAGAGATTTTAATCTCGACGTAAAACCGGGACAGAGAATTGCAATCGTTGGGCCTACCGGATGCGGAAAGACAACGGTTATCAATTTACTTATGAGATTCTATGATGTCGATGAAGGAAAGATAAGTATTGACGGAACTGACCTAAGAGAGCTTACGCGTAAGAGTCTCAGAAGCAACATCGGTATGGTGCTTCAGGAGACCTGGTTAAAGGCAGGAACAATTAAAGAGAATATCTGTATGGGAAAGCCGGATGCCACGGATGAGGAAATCGTCGCTGCCGCCAAAGCTGCGCATTCCCATAGCTTTATCAAGAGATTACCGGATGGATACGATACGGTGATCGGCGAAGACGGCGGAATGCTCAGCCAGGGTCAAAAGCAGCTGCTTTGTATCACAAGAGTTATGCTCTGCCTGCCGCCGATGCTGATACTTGACGAGGCTACAAGCTCCATTGATACAAGAACTGAAATACGTATACAGAAAGCTTTTGCAAAGATGATGCAGGGAAGAACAAGCTTTATTGTTGCCCACAGGCTTTCAACGATCAAAGAGGCGGATGTTATACTTGTTATGCGAGACGGAAATATAGTTGAGCAGGGAAACCACGAATCACTCCTTGCAAAGGGCGGATTCTACGCAGAGCTCTACAACAGCCAGTTCGCCATCTAAATTAGTGACCCCCCAACCCCGTCCCCGGGGGTCAAAAAAATGACACAGCAACCCCGTCCCCGGGGGTCAAAAGGAGAGATATGTTATCAAAAGAACCTAATATGCTGCTTAGCATGATCAATATGAAATTACGCGACAGGTATAACTCCCTAGATGACCTGTGCGATGATATGGATGAAAGCAAAGATGAGATCGTTGATATACTGGATAAAGCCGGTTATAAATATGATGAAGCCACAAATCAGTTTAAGGGAAAATAAAAAATGACCCCCCAACCCCGTCCCCGGGGGTCAAAAAGGATAGATATATGTCAGGCGAGCAGTTTAGAGATTTAAGAGAAAAGTATAAAAAGTTTATATATAAAAGCTATGAAAAGAGTATAGAAGAGGACTATCTTGTCCTTAAGTTTAATTTCGAGATAGAGGGACTTGAGAGTTTTGTATCAAAGTGGAAATTTCCGCTTAAGGTAACAAAAGACGGAAAAGCAGAAAACGCAAGGATACTAAGTATTAAAACCCCGGAAGAGATCCTTAAGGACGAAATTTTAGATCGGATGATCTTTTCTCTCGGCATGGTTGAAACTATCAGCTATTACAAGATCACATGCCCGAAGACTGTTGTTATAGACTGCGGAAATCTTACCAAAGAGCAGCAAAAGTGGTGGCAGAAGCTCTACCGCAACGGCCTTGGAGAATTCTTATATATCAACGGTATCGAGTATATTGAGCCTGAGGAGCTTGTTAATTTTGCTATCGAAGATGTTAAGAGTGGTAGCGGAGCGGATAAAAAAGTAGAGACCTCTGAAAATAGCAAGCCTAAACAAGACGAGAGCTTTCCTCTTTGCGATAATGCCACCTACGAGGGGGCTCTTGTCCCTATCGGCGGCGGAAAGGACTCCTGCGTAAGTCTTGAAATCCTAAAGGGTGAGCCTATAATTACATACACCATAAACGGCAACGAAACTACGAGGAACGTTATAGAGTGCTGTGACTACAAGGCCGGTGATTATGTTGCAAAAAGAATCCTCGATAAAAAGATCCTCGAGATGAACGAAAAAGGATATATGAACGGACATATTCCTTTCTCGGCTGTAGTGGCTTTTTCGGCGGTAATTGCAGCGTATATCACAGGCAGAAAAAATATTACTCTTTCAAATGAAAACAGCGCAAATGAGTCCACGGTTAAGGACTCCTTTGTAAACCATCAATATTCCAAGTCATTTGAATTTGAAAGGGACTTTGGCGAGTATTTTACTGCCTTAACGGATTCGGATATACATTATTACAGCCTCCTGCGTCCTCTTACGGAATTGCAGATAGGAAGTCTTTTTGCAAAGGCAAAAAAGTATCATAAATTCTTTCGCAGCTGCAACAGAGGAAGCAAGCAGGGAATATGGTGCTGCAACTGTCCAAAATGTCTGTTTGTGTATATAATCCTCTCGCCCTTTATCCCGGAAGAGGAGCTTATAGGAATCTTCGGAGAAAAGCTTCTCGACAAGGAAAGCCTTGATCTCGACTTCAGGGAGCTTTGCGGAATCGAGGAGAATAAGCCCTTTGAATGCGTCGGAACAAGAAGAGAAGTTCTTGCATGCCTTAAAAACTATATCGATAAAGGCGGAAGAAGTCTTCTTACGGACAGATACAAGGAAACACTGAAAAAGATCATTTTCGATGTAGACGATATGCTTACGGAGTGGAATGAAGAAACTCTTGTACCGGATGTATATCTTAAAAAAGTAAGAAAAGCTATAGCTGAGTAAAAACAATTTAGGAAGATGCTTAAAATTAGGCAAAAGTGCTTAAACGCAAGTATTTGCCGAAATCAAAAGGAAAACTATGAAAACATTAATTCGTGATGCGGTAAAAGATAAAAGAATACTGATCTGGGGCTACGGCAGAGAAGGCAAGGCCTCCGAGAGATATATCAAGGAGCAGTGCCACCCGAAGTCGGTGGAGGTCTTCGAGGGTAAGATTGAGGACATATTGGAAAGCGAGTACGATATGATCATCAAGAGCCCGGGAATCGTGATGCAAGAATACGAGCCCTGCGACAAGAAAAAGTATACATCCCAGACCGAGCTTTTCCTTAATCAGTACAGAGACCAGGTTATCGGAATTACGGGAACAAAGGGAAAGAGTACGACAAGCGCGATGATGGCCCATGTCTTAAGACAGTGTACCGACAGACCCGTTATCCTCCTTGGAAATATCGGATTCCCCTGCATGGATTATTGCGAGGAGATAGGTGATGATACGATCATTGTTTTTGAGCTTTCCTGCCATCAGATGCAGCATACAAACGTATCCCCTCATATTGCGGTTTTTTTAAATCTCTTTGAGGATCACCTTGATTATTACCATTCAATGGATTCATATTTCCTTGCAAAGAGCCGAATTACCACATCACAGGTAGAAGGGGATTACTTCTATAAGGGCGAGAATGTTCCGGATATAGAAACAAAGGCGGAAACAAGGATTATCAGAAACGATGAGGTAGTCGACATTCCTCTTAAGGTGTACGGAGAGCATAACGAGTTTAATGCAACTGTTGTAAGAAGTATCGCAAGGGACATCTATGGCTGCGAAGATGCAGACATAACCCAGGCACTTGAGAGCTTCAGCGGACTTGCACACAGGCTTCAGAATATCGGAACCTACGGAGGGATCACCTGGTACGATGACTCGATCTCTACTATCCCCGAAGCCGCCATCGGAGCCCTAAACAGCATCCCCGATGTAAAAACTATACTTATAGGCGGTATGGACAGAGGCATCGATTATCATATACTTGAGGAGTATATGGCTGAAAACGGACAGTTTAATTATATCTGTATGTATGAATCCGGAAAGAGGGTTCATGACGAGTTTTTATACAGATATCCCCAGTATAGAAATGCAGGGGCGGACAGATGCGTTGTTTACGTAAACGACCTTGCGACAGCTGTTAAAAAAGCTGCGCAGGTAACGCCTGCGGGGTGTGGCTGCGTGCTTTCACCGGCGGCGGCATCCTACGGTTATTTCAAGAATTTTGAAGAGCGCGGCGATGTATTTGCCCGGCTTGTAAAAGAGATATAATTATGGACCAAATGGATCTTTTTGATTTTATGCAAAAAAGTACACAGGAGAAGGAATCACCCTTAGCGGCAAGAATGCGCCCCAGGACTATAGAAGAGGTCGTAGGTCAGCAGCATATCTTAGCTGAGGATAAGCTCCTTTACCGTGCGATCAAGGCGGACAAGATAAGCTCCATCATCTTTTACGGACCTCCGGGAACGGGAAAAACTACCCTTGCCAAGGTTATCGCAAACACAACAAGCGCGGAGTTTACCCAGATAAATGCCACCATAGCCGGCAAAAAGGATATGGAAGAGGTTATCGCCAAGGCAAAGGCCCTTATGGGGATGAACGGAAAAAGGACAATCCTTTTTATCGATGAGATTCACAGATTCAACAAAGGCCAGCAGGATTACCTCCTTCCCTTTGTTGAGGACGGAACTATCATCCTTATCGGAGCCACCACCGAAAACCCTTACTTTGAAGTTAACGGAGCTCTTGTTTCAAGGTCGATCATCTTTGAACTGAGGCCTATCCCGAAAGAGGATATAGAGGGACTTATAAAAAAGGCCGTAACGGATACCGAAAGGGGAATGGGCGCTTATAACGCCGTAATAGATGAGGATGCGGTCAGTTTTCTGGCGGATATTGCGGGAGGAGATGCAAGGCACGCTCTTAACGCGGTTGAGCTTGGAGTAATGTCAACGCCCAGGAGCGATGACGGACTTATCCATATAACACTTGATGTGGCCCAGGAGTGCATACAAAAGCGGGCTGTAAGGTATGACAAGGACGGAGATAACCACTACGATACCATCTCTGCTTTTATAAAAAGCATGCGAGGATCGGATCCGGACGCTGCGGTTTACTATCTTGCAAGGATGCTCTACGCCGGAGAAGATATAAAGTTTATCGCAAGAAGAATCTGTATTTGTGCCTCGGAGGATGTGGGTAACGCTGATCCAATGGCTATGGTGGTTGCCACAAACGCGTTTCTTGCAATAGAAAGGATAGGTATGCCGGAAGCACAGATAATACTTTCTCAGGCAGCTACATATGTTGCCACAGCGCCAAAATCCAATGCGGCTTACGGAGCGGTTGATGAAGCGATGAGAGAGGTAGCATCATCCGGGAACCTTCCGATACCGCCTCATCTTCAGGACGCTCATTACAAGGGCGCCGCGAAGCTTGGGCACGGGACGGGATATCTATACTCCCATGATTTCCCCAATCACTACACAAAGCAGCAGTACCTGCCCTACGAATTAAACGGAAAAGAGTTTTACAAGCCCGACGGCCAGGGATATGAAGTAAAGATCAGAGAGCATATGAAAAGGATCAGAAAAGAAGCAGGTCAGGACCCAAAACAGTTTGATTAACAAATCTTAATCTGTGAATACTGTTTTCTTAAACATATACTGTGATAATATATGGTAGGTGGTGATGATCACCTGCCATTTTTATTGGGCGCCGCGGCCTGTAAAGTAAAGAAGCTTTTACAACCTTAAGGAGAGAAAAGTGAACAACATTCTTATTTGTGACGACGACAAAGATATTGTTAACGCATTGAAGATCTACCTTACCAATCCGGATTATAAAATATTTGAAGCTTTCAACGGAAAGGAAGCTCTTGAAGTTATTTCTCAAAATGACATCAGTCTTGTGCTTATGGATATAATGATGCCGGTTATGGACGGTATCGAGGCCATGGTCAAGATAAGAGAGTTTTCCAATGTTCCGATCATTATGCTTACGGCAAAGAGTGAAGACAGTGATAAGGTTTTGGGACTTAATGTCGGAGCGGATGATTATATTACAAAACCCTTCAATCCGGCTGAGGTAATAGCAAGGGTTGGAGCAATGATAAGACGTTATACGAGATTAGGATCCGATCTCGGAAACAAATCGGTAATTGTTTTAGGCGGTCTTGAGCTGAACAACGACACGCGTCAGGTAACCTGCGAAGGAAAGCCCGTAACCCTTACGCCAAAGGAATTTGACATCCTTAAGTTCCTTATGATCAACAAGGGAAAGACATACTCGCCGGCGGAGATATACAAGTCCGTCTGGCATGAGGATCCTTTAAACGGAGAAAAGACCATCGCTGTTCATATCAGACACATCAGAGAAAAGATAGAGATAGATCCTGCCGAACCCAGATACATCAGGGTTGTTTTCGGACAGGGTTATATGATGGAGGGATAAATGAAAAAAGGAAGATTCGGTTTTTGGACGAAAGTCTGGGCCTATATAGGAGAGATCATTCTATCGCTTCTTGTGGCGGGGTGTGTGTTAGGAGGGATTGTCATGGTAGAAGAGGGGTTCTATAATACCTCTCTTTACCGGATCCTAGAGAGGAGTTACTCCGGCATCTTTTCAGAAGATGCGAGGTTCCTTATCGGTAACGCGCTTGCGGGAGATTATTCCAAAAATACCAATAACTGTGCGACCAGCAATATAGCTTACGCCAATGTTATCCATCAGACGGGAACTGTAGACGGTGAGGAGGACATAGGCGATTACTACTACGATGATTACGGACTTGTTGTTCCGGATGAAGAGTACGAAGCGTCGGTTGTTGTTATCTCGGATATAATTGATGAGACCCTTTGGGAATACGGGGATTATGCTTCTTATGAATCCTCTCTTTATACCTACGAGTATTGTTACTGGGAAGAGGGAGAGGGATATACCTGTAAGATCGCTCTTACAAACGAGCTGACGGAAAGAGACAATTACAGGACCTTATACTACATCATAAAGTTCTGCTATGATATGAGGTTTGCCGTTTATATTATCGCAATCATTGCTATAATCGGCTGGATACTCTTATTTATACTTATCCTTCGAAACGCAGGATACAGCAAAAATGCGACTGAGCCCAAGCCTGTATTTGAGTCTTATGTACCTTTCGAGATAAACTTAGGAATTACGGTTATTGCCTTTTTTGGCTTTCTTTATATACTGGAAAATCTTGGACCCGACAGTATGGCAACGATCATTGGTGCAGTAGCGCTGCTGGTTTTAGCCGAACTGTACTTTATCCTCTGGTCTGCCTGCCTTGCTATCAGGATAAAGACAAGATTTATCTGGAAGACTATGCTCCTAAGATATATCTGCATAGGCCTCGGAAAGTTCTTTAAATGGCTTGGCGGACTTATAAAAGCGGCGGCGAAGGCTATGCCTTTTATGGGTAAATCCGTTCTTATATATGTGGGATTTGTACTTGCTACTTTTATCAGCGCGCTTTGCATAGGAAACTTCAGAATATGGACCAATATCGATGCCTTTGGCTGGGTTTTGTTTGTCTTTATATTTGTGGCTTCACTGGGATTTTTC
>CADATP010000064.1 GCA_902790935.1 uncultured Lachnospiraceae bacterium
TATTACAGAAACTATACCGCCAATAAAGATTCAGGAAAAAAGGACAAGTACCTGCCCCTGCGCATAGCTATCATCGCTCTTTTGCCTGTACTTGTATGCCTGCTGTATGCCTTGATTGACGGACATCTTCCCTTTAAGAATTCCCTGCAATATTCAACCTGGAATGACGAGCTTTTCTATTTTAAACAAACGGAAGGCATCTTATCACAGGGCTTCCCGAAGGGCTTCTTCGGCTTTAACGAGTCCCATGCAAAGGTTCTTTCCTTTGCCGCCTGGAGCCCTACATTGATCCTTCCCTGGCTGGCTCTTGGAAAAATATTCGGGTGGAAGCTTTTTTCACCTTTTATCTACAATGCCCTTCTTTACTGTGGGGCAATGCTCTTTTGGGGTATTAAGACTAAGCCCGATTTTAAAAAGCTTCTCCTTGTCTCCGCGGCATTTTTACTCTTTCCCTTAAACTACCGCTACATCTTCAGCGCCATGCCGGAGATAATAGTCTGGGCTCTTATAATCGTTTTCTATACCCTCGCGATCGTTTATACAAATGCTCGCCCGGGTAGGGGTAAAACCGCTTCTTTAGTGACGATGTTTTTCCTTTCGGCCCTTCTTACAACGATGCGGCCCTATTTCATCCTCTTAATGCTGCTCCCCGCTTTCTTCCTTTTCCTTTCTTATAAGGGAAAGAGAAAATGGATCGCGGTATTTATAGATCTGGCTGCAGCCCTTGCTACCGCGCTGATCTACAGACCTATCAAGAAGTACCTCTCCGCCCCTTACTTTACAAAGCTCTATAATACCCAATGGTTGGACGAGTTTAAGAATAACGGTATAGTCGCGGGCGTTAAATTTTTTTGGAATACCCTTGTTACCAAAAACGTAGAAGTCTACTACCGCATAAAGCTGGCTTTGCAGCACGGTTATCAGTCAGACGGGGCTTTTTACTTTGCTTATATAGGGATTATCGCCGTACTTATCCTCACCCTTGTTTTGAAACTTGTTACAAAAAAGAATAAATACTTTTTAACCCTGCTTCACTTAACTCTTTCTATGATTGTCCTTTTGATCGCGATTGAGGTTATGTACAAGCCTTATGAAGGAAGTAAGCATCTTCTTGCCTTTATAATCCCGGCTGTGCTTGTACTGATAGCTGCCGAGGAAATAACTTATATACGAACTTTCCTCATAGGCGTATTTTTCCTACTGGCTCTAATCCTAAAAAGGCCCTATCAGGCGGATTACATACTTCCCTACGATGACGGAAGTAAAGAAGCTGAAATAGTTTATTGGAAAGGTGTTTACGAAAATATAGAATTAGCAGATACCAAAGACCCCGCCTACGAAAATACCGTAATTTGGACTTACGGCGACGGTCCTGACTGTTGGCAGCTTCTTTACGATCTCCCCTCAGGGATGGGTATAAGCTGCTGCATGTCAGAATACGTTGTAGAAAACTTTAATACTTTGCAATCAGGCTATATCGCCGCCCCCGCAGGAGGCGAGATTGAAATCCTTCTTGAAAGCAGCCCTGTTTGGAACAAAATAGGCAGCTCAGAAACCATGGTTCTTTACGCCAAAGTTTACTAAGCTGCCCCTTAAGACAGGCAGCGGTTTCTGCACTGTTTGCATATCCGCCGGAGAATAATTATTTTTTTACTGCCGCCATCCAGACGATGTTTTTGTACTGCCCTTCAATACAAACATCGTCTTTTAATATGCCTTCTTTTACAAAACCGGCATTCTCGTAGCTTTTTATCGCCCTCTCGTTCCCCTCAAGAGCCCGAAGGTAGACTCTATGGAGCCCGAGCTCTTCAAAAGCAAATTTAAGCATCAGCTTCGCGGCTTTAGTTCCGATGCCCTTTCCTCTTGCGGCCTCGTCTCCGAGCATTATGCCGTACTCTGCCTTGGAATTTTCTTTATCGATATTAAGGAGATATACGTTACCTATAGGTTTTCCGTCATTCCCCATCAGGCAGATCATCATCGACGCTGCTTTTCCGGTTTCTAAATTATCCTTGATCCACTTCTTCTGTCCATCAACCGTAAACTTTCCTCTGTAGATAAAGTACTTATTAACGGACTCGCTGTTACGCCAGTTAACGTAGGTTTCGGCGTCTTCTTCCGTCATAGGGCGAAGATAGATGGTTTTCTCTTCGTCCGAGTATTCATTTTTCCAATCTATCTTTTCAAACATTATCCTAGCCTAACCTCTGACCGCTTAAGTCACCTTTAATCTGTTCTGACCAATAAAGAAATAGATGTCCTTACTTGTATAGCATTTAATCTCTTAGGCGGTAATAACGGTTCCAGTCTTTCCCTTGAGAGCATCAAGAGCCTTTCCGATGGATGTGATTATTACTTTGCCGTCTTTATTTGAAGAGAGGAATTCTATCGCCGCCTCAATCTTCGGGAGCATAGTTCCCTCCTCGAACTCTCCGGCCTCTATAAGCTTTTTCGCCTCAGCTACGTTCATACTCTCGATAGGCTTGCAGCTCTCTGTATTAAAGCCTGTGCAAACATGCTCAACCCCCGTAAGGATAAGGAGTACGTCGGCTTTAAGGTCAGAAGCGAGCTTGCCTGCGATGGAGTCCTTTTCGATTACGGCTGAAGCGCCCTTAAGTGCGTGCTTTTGCTCGATAACAGGGATACCGCCGCCTCCGCAGGCGATAACGGTCTGGTCAGCGTCAGCAAGCGCCTTGATAGCGTCAATCTCTACGATGCTTAAAGGCTTAGGCGCCGCAACAACTCTCCTAAAGCCCTGTCCGGGATATTCCTTTACGTAGTTGCCCTTTTTAACCTCAATCTCGGCATCCTCAGCGGACATAAATCTTCCGATTTCCTTGGTAGGCTCGTAAAAAGCCTCATCGTAAGGATCAACTGTAACCTGAGTAAGGATAGTACTTACAGGCTTTGAAATTCCGCGGTCTATGAGCTCGGCCCTTAATGAATTTTGAATATCGTATCCGACATATCCCTGGCTCATAGCGGAGCAAACGCACATAGGCGCGGGAGTGTAGTCGATATAGACTCTTCTAAGCTCCGTCATCGCCTTGTGGATCATGGAAACCTGCTGCCCGTTTGAGTGCGTGATCGTAAGCTGGTTTCCGTCCTCTATTAAATCCGCAAGGTCCTTAGCCGTAACCTTTACAGCGTCAAACTGCGCATTTGTAGTACTTCCTAAAGCTTCATGTCCAAGTGAAACTACTATTTTTTGTTTACTCATTTTCATCCCTCTTTTCTTCAAGGAGAGCCGTCTCGCTTCCCCGAAGTCCTATAACCGGTCCGCCGGTTCCTTTTATATAATCCCCTGTGATGGTGACAGTTCCGATATTGTCATCCTTGGGAATCTCGTACATAATATCGAGCATAAACTCTTCGATGATAGAGCGGAGAGCTCTTGCTCCCGTATCCTGCTCCATCGCCTTGTCCGCTATCGCCTCTAAGGCGTCATCTGAAAAGTCCAGTTTAACCTCATCCAGCTCCAAAAGCTTTTGATACTGCTTTAAAATAGCGTTTTTAGGCTCTTTAAGTATACGGATCATCATATCCTTTGTCAAACCTTGGAGCGTGAATATGATGGGAAGACGACCGATAAACTCGGGGATCATTCCAAACTTCCTTATATCCTCGACCTTTACCTTGGAAAGTACGTCCTCTTTGTCGAAAGCGTTCTTTAAAGTAGAGCCGAATCCGATAAGAGAGTTCTTTGTAAGTCTCTCTTTTATTATATCCTCGAGATCCGGGAAAGCTCCTCCGCAGATAAAGAGAATATTTCTCGTATTGATCGTAGCAAGAGGAACCATCGCTCCCTTGCTTGACGCACCAACGGGTACTTCAACGTCCGCGCCCTCTAAGAGCTTTAGCATTCCCTGCTGAACGCTCTCTCCGGATACGTCTCTCGAATTGGCATTTGCCTTCTTTGCAATCTTGTCGATCTCGTCGATAAAGACGATACCCTTTTCGGCTCTCTCTACGTCATTGTCAGCCGCCGCAAGAAGCTTGGAAATAACGCTCTCTATATCATCTCCGATATATCCCGCCTCAGTAAGAGACGTAGCGTCTGCAATCGCAAGAGGAACGTCAAGGAGTCTCGCCAGTGTCTTTACAAGATAAGTCTTACCGGAACCTGTAGGTCCGATCATCAGCATGTTTGACTTTTCAATCTCGATATTGTCCATCGTGTTTGTCGCAACACGCTTGTAGTGGTTATATACCGCTACGGAGATAACCTTTTTCGCGTAATCCTGGCCGATTACGTATTCATCGAGACTGGCCTTTATCTTATGGGGCGCGGGGATGTTCTTGATATCGATCACAGGTGCCTCGCCCTTTTTCTTTTTCTTAAGCTTTTGCTTATTTGGGATGCCGCCGTCCCCCTGGAGGTTGGCGAGGTTTATGAAACTAAATCTCGGGAAACCGCCCACACTGCCGTCAGACTTCTTGCCATCGCCGTTTTCATCTCCATCCGAACCGGCATTTCCGCTAAACCCGGGCATCCCGTACATACCGGTCATATCCGGATTTCCGAAGTAAGATCCGTCCATCCCCGGAGTAAACATCCCCTGATAATCAAATTGGGATACGGTCTCCATCGTCTTTCGCATACAGTCTTCGCAAACGGAGATATGATTCGGCAGATGGAACATCTTCCCCGCCTTACTCTCCGGCCGTCTGCAGACGAAGCAAACATCCTCGTACTCCGATTCCTTACCGTCTTTACCCTCGTTCGAAGACTTTGCAGAAGTCTCCGTCTCCTCATTTATATCATCTACTTCCTTGAAATCATTATCTGACATATATATCCTCGTTTATAACATCTTGGTTTTTTCGATAACCGCTTCCATCGCATCCATTATCGCGCCGCGCATACCGCACTCTTCAAGAACCTTTACGCCCTCGATCGTCGTTCCCCCGGGGCTGCAAACCATATCCTTAAGCTCTCCCGGATGCTTACCCGTCTCAAGAACAAGCTTTGCGCTTCCAAGTACCGCCTGGGCCGCAAATTCGTACGCCTGGGCTCTCGGCATTCCGCCTGCAACCGCGCCGTCCGCCATAGCTTCAATAAACATAAACACAAAAGCAGGTGAGCTTCCGCTTACGGCTCCTACGGCATCCATAAGCTTCTCGGAGACAACATGTGCCTTTCCGAAGGAAGAAAGGATTTTGAGCACCTTTTCAAGCTCCGTTTTCGTAACGTTTGCATTAGGCGATACTCCGGTGCATCCCTCGCCTACAAGAGCGGGCGTGTTGGGCATACATCTTACGATCTTTACCTTTGAAGTCTTTGAATTTCCTACTTTAAGTCCGTCCTCAAGATAGCCAATGGTCTTTCCTGCTACGATGCTTACAATAACAGTCTCCTTTTTAACAGAGCCCTTTATCTCTTCAAGTACCTCGGGTAAAAACTGAGGTTTTACGGCAAAGAAAAGAATATCGCTCTCTTCTACTACCTTTATATTCGAATCCACCGCGGTAATCTTAAAATCCTTCGCTGCGTTTTTACGGGCAGCCTCGAACTTATCGGATCCGATGATATCCTTTGCGGGGATTATCTTATCCTTTAAAATACCGCCGATAATCGCTCTTGCCATGTTTCCAAGTCCGATAAAACCAATTTTCATGATGTCTTCCCTTTCTCATTTTCTTTTATCAAGATGCTCTTTAATACATTATCTTTATCTTATACGCTTCGCTGCCTGTGGGCTTCGTATGAAAGAACCGCCGCCGCGATCCCGGCATTTAGCGACTCCACGCTTCCCTCCATGGGGATAAGAAGCCTTTTATCTGCCAGCGCCGTTATCTCGTCGCTAAGCCCGTTTCCTTCGTTGCCGATAAAAAAGCATGTCGGCTTTTTATAATCATACTCCGTATATCCCAAAGATCCCTGCAGATGCGCCGCGTAGGTTGTAATCCCTGCGCTTTTAATCTCCTTTACTGCCTCTAAAATATCGTCGCAGACAGTAAACTTCATACGATATATGGATCCCATAGTAGAGCGGATAACCTTTGGATTGAAAATATCAACGCAGCCCTTGCTCATAACGACTCCGGTAACGCCGGCCGCCTCCCCTACTCTAAGGATTGTTCCGAGATTTCCCGGGTCTTGAAGATTCTCAAGTAGAAGTATGAGAGGTGTTCTCGAAATATCTCCTCCACTCCCGGATTCTCTGCTTCTTTCAGTCTTCCGGCCGCCATTTACCTTACCGGATCCAATAACTTCCCCAAGGCTCATCTCCGGTCTTTTTAGTACGCAGAGCACCCCCTGTGGCGTCTGGGTATCGGAGATCTTTGAAAAAACCTCACTGCTTACGAGGTAATACGGAACCTTCGGCTCCCCAACCTCGGATAAAACCTCCGGGGTGAGATAGACTTCTTGCAAAAGATGTGCAGGAGCCTCTTTATACATCTTTACGCCTTCGGCTATAAAGACTCCGGCCTGCCTTCTGTCCTTCGAGGACCTTTGCAGCGCCTGTATGTTTTTTATTCTTTTGTTCGAAGCGCTGAGAAGTTCCATTTGGTCAGTTCTATAGCCTTTCTGATTAAGATAGCAAAAGCTCCCTCCCTTTAATGCAAAATAACCGCCGATGGTCAGCACGGGCGGTTATTAGTATATCATATTTAAATATCCGATGCGCATATTTTATAAGGATTTTAGCGACTTTTAACAATCCTTTAGAATTAATAAACGCATTAAAGAAGTCCTGCGATCTCGAACTCGTAGGGATCGATATCCTTCTTCATATTGAGAGCTTCCTCGATATCGAAGTCAACGAACTCGCCGTGCTGATGTCCGACTACGCGGTTGGTCTTGCCGGCAATAAGGATATCAACAGCCTTAGCGCCCATGATAGAGGCGTAATAACGGTCGATAGCTGTAGGGCTACCGCCACGCTGCATATATCCGAGGATGGTAGCTCTTGTCTCAATACCGGTAGCAGCCTCGATACGCTTAGCCATAGACTGTGAATGTCCAACGCCTTCTGCGTTGATGATAATGTGGTGGGTCTTACCTTTTTTGCGGTTCTCGATAATGTTGTTGATTATGTTCTGTTCGTTATAATCATACTTCTCGGGAAGGAGGATATCCTCCGCACCATTGGCAACGCCGCACCAAAGAGCGATATATCCGGCATTTCTACCCATAACCTCGATAATAGAGCATCTTTCATGGGATGAAGATGTATCCTTAACCTTATCGATAGCCTGCATAGCTGTATTTACAGCGGTATCGAATCCGATGGTGTAATCGGTACAGCTGATATCAAGGTCGATGGTTCCGGGGAGACCGATTGTATTGATTCCGTTTCTTGAAAGAGCCTGGGCTCCTCTGTAGGATCCGTCTCCTCCGATAACAACGATTCCGTCGATTCCATGCTTACGGCAGATATCGGCACCGCGCTTTTGAACCTCGGGCTGTTTGAACTCAAGGCAACGCGCTGTTCCGAGGATGGTTCCGCCTCGCTGAATAATATCGGATACGTCTCTTGCCTTCATATCGTAGATTTCCTCGGCAAGAAGTCCTGCGTATCCCTTCTTAATTCCTTTAACTTTAAGTCCTCTTGCAAGTGCAGTACGTACAACCGCACGGATTGCGGCATTCATTCCCGGTGCATCGCCGCCGCTGGTAAGCACTGCTATGGTTTCCATTTTGTCTGACATATTTAACCTCCGAACTTTTTGTCCGTTAAAAAAATCACAAGATTATCTAAGTAATTATATTACGATTTTTAATCAATGGCAAGATTCTTTCATAATTTGTCGCAGATCACGTCAAGTACTTCAAAATACTCTGCAAAGGTCTTGCTGCAGCAGCCGGGATTATCTATAACGATTCCTTCCGCCCGAAGCCCGATGAGCGAAAATCCCATAGCCATACGGTGGTCATCGTAGGTATCAACAAGCGAAGGCTGCGGGTCTCCGGGATATATCTTAACCCAGTCCTCACCGTTTTCCGTCTTTATCCCCATCTTTCCAAGCTCGGTAATAATAGCGGAAATCCGATCGCTTTCCTGAAGTCTTATATGTCCGATTCCTCGGATCATCGTAGGCGAAGTAGCAAAAGGCGCGATCGCCGCAAGAGTGATCGCCTGGTCAGAGAAAGAAGACATATCGACGTCGATACCGCTGTAGCTTCCGCTTTCGGGGGGAAGGAGTATTATATCTCCCTCGCTTAACCTCTCAAAGCCGGTTCCCAGTATCAAATCTTCGATATCTTTGCCAAAGGCCGCATCTTTTTTATACTCAAGCGCTTTACATCCCATCTTCTCAAGGACACGGATAAATTCCACATCCCCCTGAAGAGAATCAAACTTTATCCCCGGGACTGCCACCGGGATATTTAGCACAGGACACATTGCGTAAAAGTAAGCCGCCGCAGAAGCATCAGGCTCTATGCGATATATTCCGCTACCTGCTCCATCTCCCGGAGTTTTATATCTCTCGCTTCCGGAGAACAGATACCTGCTGCCGTCTTTTTCTATCCAAACGCCAAAACTCTCCATCATCTTAAGGGTCATATCAATATAAGCTTTTCCATGGCTTCCCGTAACGTTTATGGCAAAGGCTCTATCCGATAAAACCGCGGAAATAAGCAAAGCGCTCAGAAACTGGGAGCTTGAATCTATATTTACAGACACCTCATCCTTGCAAACTCCCCGTCCTTTTAAGGTAAAAGGGAAGCTCTCATCCCCGTCGTCACAGGTGACCTCGCAGCCAATCTCTCTTAGCGAATTAAGGAGGGGTGCCATAGGACGTTTTTTCATCTGTGCTGAAGAAGTAAGATAGTACTTTCCCCTACTGATCCCAAGGCAGGCCGCCAAAAATCTTGCCGCCGTTCCGGCGCTTCCTACATATATCTCAGCTTCGGATTTAGGTATCTGTCCGTCGCATCCGTGTACGATTACAGTCTTTTCAGCCTCATCTACCTCGATATCAACCCCTAAATCTTTGACACAGTTAAGAAAGTTTCTTGAGTCATCGGAAAAAAGCACCCCTTTAAGAAGCGTTTCTCCCTCAGCTAAAGTAGCTATAAGGAGCGCCCTGTTGGTGATGCTTTTTGATCCGGGAGCGAAGGCCGTGAGCAGTTTTTTTCTTTTTAAGTCCGTTATATTTCTATATACTGTTTTAACGCTATATTTATCCATATGTCTTTCCATGAAGCACCTCTAAGCTTCGGTAATCAGTTTAATTGTCTTTTGATGTTCCATGCTTTATAATTATGTTGTTCGAACCCGAAAATATAATATCATAGGAAACGCCTTAACAAAATGTCTTCTTTTGAAAAAACACTAAAAAAAATTGATAATGCAAGGTTAGAATTTGCCGGACCTTTTCTTATACTTTTGATAATCTCCCCAATTTTGTATCTTTGGTTTCGTGACGGAGCAGGAAGCGGAATTTTTCCCTTCCACGATCAGCTGGACGAAACTATTCTTAACTATTACTTCAGTGCAAAATACCTCGGAAAATCAGTTTATGATAATATGTTTTTCGGAGGAATTCCCGCTACATCTCTTAAACCCTTTTGCCCTATATTTGTTCCGCTTTATCGTTTCCTCAGCATATATACAGCTTTCCTCATTCAGCACATAATAGTCATAACAACCGCTTATTACGGGATGTACTTTTGCTTAAAGAAGGTTTTTAATGCCGGAAGCATTGCCTCTGTTTTGGCAGCATTTTTATTTGCCTTTCTTCCTGTACACAGCATCTATGGAAACGTTGCTGCCGGCACGCCGCTTCTTATACTATGCATTTACTTATCATATAAAAATACGAATACCTTAAAAGCTCTTCCCTATATAGGGATTGTTTACTATGCTCTGTCTACAAGTTTTGCTCTTGTTGGGTGGTGTGCCTGCACTTTATTTTTTGCCTTTGGAATCTATAAAACTATCAGTAAGAAATCGTTCCAAAAACATCTTTTTATTTCTTTTCTTGTACTTACAGCAACTTACATCCTTTGCAATATAGATCTTCTCGGGGAAGTCCTCGGAGTAGGTTCCTTTGTAAGCCACAGAGAAGAATTTGTAAGATTGGAGTCCGCTTCAAGCTTCCTTAACATATTAAAAGAGCTTCTCTTTAGCGGCGATTATTCATATGAGGTTCAAACAAGGCATCTTTTTGTTTACCCCACACTTGCCGCAGCTCTAATTGTAATGATTGCTACAAAATCTTACAAAAAATATGCAAAACCCCTGATAGTTATTGTTGTAAGTTTAATCGGAATAATACTGTTAACAGCCCTTTTCCAATCAAGCGTAGTTTTGAGACTCCAGGAAAAGGCGGGCGGTATGATCGCATCTTTTCAATTTCAGCGCTTTCATTATTTCCTTCCGGGGCTATGGTATATACTTCTGGGATACTGTCTTTCCCTAATAATCGAAAGCTTTAACGAAAAAATCTGCTTTATCGGAATATTATCAGCTCTCGGGCTCTCGTTTATCTGTCTTTACTACCTCGCTAAGGACAAAGACGGAATCTTCTATCAAAACATAAATCAGATAAATAACGGTCAGCAGATTACCGGTTATCTGACTATGAAAAATATATATTCCGAAAATTTGTTGAAAAGAATTGAATCTGACCTTGAAAAGCCAAAAGAATCATATCGGATACTCCACATAGGTATTTCTCCGGTAGTATCCCTCGTAAACGGTTTTTACACTCTTGACGGTTACAGCAATAATTACCCCTTAGAATACAAGCATAGATTCAGAGAAATAATTGCAGGGGAACTGGAAAGAAATGAATACAACAAAGCTTATTTCGATAATTGGGGAAGCAGATGCTACGCATTCTACCATGAATGGGGAAATGCTTATTTACTGGGAAAGAGCTTTTCCGGAACGATAAACGATTTAAATCTGGACTTTGATAAACTGAAAGAAATGGATTGTAAGTATATATTCTCTGCTGCAGAGATAGAAAAATACAGCTCCTACGAACTGGAATTCATAGGAGCGTATGAAGATCCCGAAAGCTACTGGGAAATATATGTATATGAGGTTAAATAAGCTAATCCTTAACCCTGAGGCATCT
>CADATP010000065.1:0-18135 GCA_902790935.1 uncultured Lachnospiraceae bacterium
TTCTCCACGCTGCTCAACAAGCTCAAGACCGGCCGCGCCAAAAACTATCTCGAGACCAGCGGTTCGTCTATTATGGCATACGCGATCCTAAAAGGCGTAAGGCTGGGGGTACTTCCGGAAGAATACAGAAAGTACGGAGAGAAGGCTTTTGACGGCGTAACTAAAGAAAAGCTTAATGTCGACGAAAACGGAGAGCTTCATATGGACGGCATCTGCCTGGTCGCAGGACTCGGAGGAGATGCAAAACGCCCCGGAACCTATGACTATTATATGTCGGAGCCTGTTGTTAAGGATGATGCCAAAGGCGTTGGACCCTATCTTTTGGCATATACCGAAATTCGCAGAATCAGAGGATAAAAAATGCAGCTTGGAATCAGATTACATGATATAAAAAAAGCCCCTTTAGAGGAAAGGCTGGAGATAGCAAAGGAGCAGGGATTTAAATGCGGACACCTCGCCCTTTCGAAGGTTATAAGCGAGTTCCCCACGGACAATGCAGCCCTTACTCCCGGACTTGCCATGCATCTTAGAAAACTTTTTGCAAAGTACGATCAGGATATTGCGGTTTTGGGATGCTATCTTAATCTTACAAATCCAAATGAGGAGACAATGAAAAAGACCTATGCGAGATATTTTTCAAATATAAGGTTTGCTTCCCTCCTCGGAGCCGGAGTAGTAGGAACCGAGACAGGAGCTGTAAATGAAGAGTATAAATTCGAGGAGCGCAACCATTCCGAAGAGGCTCTTAAAACATTTATCGAGAGGGTAAAACCTGTTGTAAAATGTGCCGAGGATTTTGGTGTTATTTTTGCAATCGAACCCGTTTACAAGCATATAGTTTGTAATCCCAAGAGAGCAAGAAGAGTACTTGACGAGATCGGATCGCCCAATCTTCAGATCATATTCGATCCCGTAAATCTCTTAGATACCTGTAACTACGAAAACCGTGAGGAGATTTTTGCCGAAGCGATCGATCTTTTGGGAGATGATATCGCTATGCTTCATCTTAAAGATTTTGTAGTCAGTGATACAGGGCTTAAATCCGTCGCCTGCGGTACGGGTGAAATGGATTATGAAAATATCCTCCGATTTGTAAAGAAAAAGAAGCCATTTATGCACGCTACGCTGGAGAACACTGTTCCGGAGAACGCTGTATGGGCGAGAGAATATATCCAACGGATATATGATGATATTGTTTTGGACTAGTCTGAAAATGCCGCCACTTTTGTGACGGCATTTTGTACCTGAAATATGTGTATTATTCTTTAACAAAGTCTGCAGTAGGTATATAGAAAGAACCATCGGTTCTGTAGCAGGCTCTTACGGCGTAATACGAGGTTTCATGGGCCAGAGGCTTATTCCAGTCGTGGAAGCCCTCGCTTTTTATATGATTTCCGATCTCGCAATCTATAAAGATCGCCTTGGCGTATTCCCTCCAGGGACGTCCGAGATAAACAGAAAGCTCGGGACAGTTATCGGATACGAATCTGCATTTTCTAAAGGTATAGCCTTCTGACTGTCCTTCGGGGGTTGATGCGGCTGTAACATATCCCTGTACATCTTTATCCGCACCGCTTCTCGGAATAGATTCAATCTCGCAGTAATCAAAATAAGCCGTAGCACTTCCAAATATAAAATCCACGTTTCCGCAGATATAGCAGTTTCTATAATACTGGGTTCCGTTTATTCTTGGGTCAAACTGCTTGGGGCCGATAAAGCCGCCGGGCTGGACTTCCTTTGGCGGAAGAGGTCCGGTAAACAGAGTATCCTGATGGCCCAAAAGACGAATGTTCTCGAACAAAAGATTATCGCCGTCGGCGTAGAGCGCGATAGCCTGCCAGGCCTCGTTTTCAGGACCTGATGTGTTTGAAATAGTAAGGTTTTTAAGGGTTACGTTATTTGCATCTATGAAAAATGAGTAGGAGCGGAAGGTTCCGTATTTGCTTCCGTCAGGCATATCCTTTCTTGCAAAGTCGTCGTAGTACATTACCGTATCGGAGGGCGCATTTCCGAGGCCTTCGATGGTAAGATTTCCTTTTCGCAGTTCTATCTTTTCATAGTAAGATCCAGGCGAAATGTAAATCTTAGCACTTTCATACTTTTCCGGAAGGGCGTTTATCGCATCCGTTAAAGAATTAAAAGTGGTATCGTTTACCGATACATTTTTGTCAACAATAAATTCGATCATTTAAAATCTCCCTATATTTAGAAATAAATCATTTATTGCTATAATCATTAACAGACTTATAGCAAAAATATAATATCCAAAAATATAATATCATATATAGGGATAAAAATGATATAATCAACACAAATAGTATTTTTGATTCATCCAAGGAGGTATTAAAATGGATAGAGTTGTAAAGTTTTTAAAAGAAGCCGGAACATATTATCTTGCTACCGTAGACGGAGACCAGCCCAGAGTCAGACCCTTCGGTACAGCTCATATTTTTGAAGGAAAATTATATATTCAGACCGGAAAGAAAAAAGATGTATCAAAGCAGATTCACGCAAACCCCAAGGTTGAAATCTGTGCCTTTAAGGATGGCGTATGGCTTAGAGTAGCCGGAGAGCTTGTAAGCGATGACAGACGTGAAGCCAAGGTTTCTATGCTTGAAGCATATCCTTCGCTTCAGGGTATGTATTCTGCTGATGATGACAATACCGAAGTTTTCTATTTTAAGTCAGCTACCGCTACCTTCAGCTCGTTCACAGGCGCTCCCGAAACGATCACTTTTTAATCGGAAAAATGTTTAAAAACAATTCAATCTCTTTAAAAAGAATACTTTTAAGCTGTCTTTTGACAGCCGGTTTATCGGTTCTTTCGGGCTGCGCTAAGGCGCAGCCTGCAGAGCCGCTATTTAACGTGGAGATAAATGAAGAAGAGTCTTTACCCGGTGAAGAGACTGATATAGATCTTGGAGATGAAAGTAAGGCGGGGGAGGATTTGACAGAATCTGCTACCGAAGAAACAGATCAGCCTGAGGAAATAACAGAGAAACTCCGCCCGGCCAACAGCGAAGGATATGCTCTTGATATTGTCCTTGGAGATGAGAGATCCGATATGTATCTTCCTTTGCTTGAAGGCAAGAGAGTTGCGGTCTTTTCAAACGGGACCGGAATTGTGGGGGATGATCTTCAAAACGGAAAACATATAGTTGATTTCCTTATTGAGAATAATACAGACGTCAGTCTTATATTTAGTCCGGAGCATGGCTTTCGTGGAACTGCTGATGCGGGAGAAAGCGTAAGGGACGGCTACGACGAAAAGACAGGAGTAACCATTGTCTCTTTATATGGCGGGGCGGGGAATGCTCTGACTGATGATAAAATGGCCTTGTTTGATACTTTAATAGTAGATATTCAGGACGTCGGACTCAGGTACTACACCTACTATATTACGATGTATAAGCTGATGGATGCCTGTGCAAAGTATGATAAAGAAGTTTTGATCCTGGACAGACCTAATCCCAATGGCTTTTATGTAGACGGTCCGATCTTAAAGGAAGGTTTTAAATCCGGAGTAGGAGCGCTGCCCATACCTGTTGTACACGGACTTACTTTAGGGGAACTTGCCCGGATGATCGTTGGGGAGGGCTGGTTATCAGATGGCGCGAAATGCAGTCTTACTGTCATCCCCTGCGAGAATTATTCGCACAAAGATTTTACGAAAGTTTCGGTTAATCCCTCACCTAATCTTAAGAGTATGAGGGCTATATATTTATACGCCTCAACCTGCTATTTTGAAAACACGGTTATCTCGGTCGGAAGGGGAACCGATTCGCCCTTTGAAATATACGGATGTCCGGAGTTTGAAGCCTTAGGCTGCTACGACTTTAGTTTTACGCCAATAAGCATGGAGGGAGCGAAAAATCCGCAGTACAGTAACCTGCCCTGTTACGGCAGGGATTTACGGACGACAGGTCTTGAAAAGATCCGGGAAGACGGCATAAATCTTGAATATGTAATCGATGCTTATGAGCACTATAAAGAGTTAAATGAGGCTGATCGTTTCTTTGGAAAGCAGGATGCGGGAGGACATTACTGGATTGACCTGCTTATGGGAACGGACAGCGTAAGAGGGATGATTGAAGCCGGGCAGGACGCGGATACGATTAAAGAGTCCTGGGCGGATGATATTAAGACTTTTAAAGAAAAGAGAGCTTTGTATTTGTTATATGAGGATATAGATCAATGAGAAACTGTTCAAAGGTATTAATTAGTCTACTCTTATCGGGAGCCGTGATCTTAGGCGGATGCGCAGGCGGAGCCGCCGGCGATAAAGAAGTGTCCAATATTTTATCTATGATTGATGAAAGCGCGGAAGATCAAACATTGGCCGAAGATCCTAACGAAGAGCAGGTGGGAAATACTTTGGAGGAGGGCGCACCGGAATCCGTTACAGATGAAAACGTCGCTGATGCGGAGGAAATATCTAAAGAAAAAAGCGTATATGTATCTAAAGCAGATGTTCCCGAGGGAACATTTCAGGCGGATTTTTCTTTTCCGGAGTGGAGGGGATTCGCCGATGATACACTTGCTTTAAATGATATGATGAGCTTTGACTTTTACAGCGGACAGGGAAAGATGTATCTTTTTCCTGATGAAGGGGTAGAGAGCTTTGACTTTTATATTAACTCAAAAAAGGTTGATGTTTCAAATGTTTTGGGGGGAAGTTCGTATGAAGTGGATTTTTCGGAGGTTGCCTTAAACGGAAGAAATACTCTTCAGGTTTCGAATGTTACTCCCTTTGACGGGGAAACAAAGGTCAGAGTCATTGTTCCATACCCTGAAGTTTTGGAAGGTACGCCTTCGGAGGTAGGGATAAACGAGGAAGCCTTATCTTTGATATCTGATATTATCGAGTCCGATGTAGAGCACGGGTTTACCAGTTCTCAGCTTGCGGTTATAAGACAGGGTAAGCTTGTTTATCAAAACGCCTGGGGGTATAAGAATACCTACTCCCCCGACGGCGAGATGCTCTCTGATAAAGAGCCTGTGGATAATAACACACTCTACGATCTTGCATCTGTAACAAAGATGGCGGGAGTAAACCTCGCAATTCAGAAGATGGTAACCGATGGCACTATAAGGGTTGATGATAAGATATCGGACCATTTGGGACCTGAGTTTTATGAAATGGTCATAAACTTTAGATATAAGGGATATGATGCCGTTTCCGATGAGGATCAGCTTAAATGGAAAGCGAATCTGACCATAAAAGATGTGCTTTGCCACAGAGCCGGATTTCCTGCAGACCCCAAGTACTTTAATGCCAGCGTGGATATCGGAGCCAATGCCTATTCCTACGAAGGGGCAAACCTTCTTTATTCCGGATGCGGGGATGGCGAAAAGACCAAAGCGGAAACCTATAATTCTATTTGCAAGACTCCTCTTATGTATGAGCCCGGTACGAAAACCTTATATTCCGATGTTGACTATATGCTTCTCGGATTCTTAGTTGAAAAGGTTTCGGGGCAGGATCTTAATACATATTTAAAAGAGAATTTTTGGGAGCCTATGCAGCTTACAAATATTACATACAATCCTCTCGAAAACGGATTTAAGGCTTCGGACTGCGCCGCTACCGAGCTTAGCGGAAATACAAGGGATGGACAGATTTATTTCCCGGGTGTACGTACCGAAACCTTACAGGGACAGGTGCACGACGAAAAGGCTTTTTACAGCATGGGAGGAGTGTCCGGACACGCGGGACTCTTTTCAAACGCTACGGATCTTGCGAAATTGTTTAGCACTATGCTAACCGGCGGTTATGGGAATAACAGATTCTATTCAAGAGCCTGCATAGATCTTTTCACATCACCAAACTCCGAAGACGGTGCTGCATGGGGGCTTGGATGGTGGAGAGAGGGAGAGTTCCAAAGAGTAGGATTCTTCGGAACACAGTCCGGAAACAATACCTTCGGCCATCAGGGCTGGACGGGGACAATAGCGATAATCGATCCGGACAGAGACCTTGTCATCGTTTATCTAACAAATAAGATTAATTCAAGACTTATTAATAAAGCAAATACCGGAAGATTCAGGGGAGGAGCGTACACTGCCGCAACCCTCGGCTTTGTTCCCCAGATACTTTCAATCGGAATGGACACTGACGAAGATATTACCGGCCAGCTTACGGACCTCCTTGCAAGTATGACGAGAGAATCGGTAGAGCTTATCCCGATAGATGCGGAAGGTGACAATCCCTATTACGACAATGCCAAAAGTAAACTGGAGCTTTTGGAGAAAAGGTGTAAGGAATGCGACTGCCATGAATACGACAGTCTTATAGAAGAAATCAAAAACAAGCTATACTAGTGACATTGTATGCTTAGCTTTGCAGTTAAAACACCGGAAATTCGGGATTTACAGGAGTTTATAAAAAGTTTAGAAATTAATTAGCACTCTCCTCTTGACAGTGCTAATAATGAGTGTTATAACACAAGTAGAACAAAGGAAAGGAGATAAGTTTTAAGAGACAGTAAGAAATCTTAAAGCTTTATCCGATCCCTTGCTTGGAAACAATATATTTAAGCGCCTGCAGATTGCAGTGCGAAAGGAGGAATGACTTATGTTGTATCCAAGTTTATTTAATGACAGTTTGTTTGATGACCTTATGAACTTCGATTTTCCGACCTTCGGAAGAGAGTTCGAAGATGTGGACAAGAAGCTCTACGGAAAGCATGCGGCTCATGTTATGAAGACCGATGTGCATGAAAAAGAAGGTGAGTACGAGGTAGATATCGATCTTCCCGGATTTAAGAAAGAGGAGATTAATCTTTCACTTGACAATGGTTACCTTACCGTATCGGCTGCCAAGGGTCTTGATAAAGACGAAAAGGATAAGAAAGGTAAAGTAATCAGACAGGAGCGTTACTCCGGCGCTATGCAGCGTAGCTTCTATGTCGGTGAGCAGCTTACGGAAGAAGATATCAAGGCTAAGTTTGAGAACGGTGTTCTTAAACTTAACGTTCCCAAGAAAGAAGCTAATGCAATTCCTGCAAAGAAGTGCATTATGATCGAAGGATGATCCTCTTAAACTCAGGTCTAAAAAATGTCTCATAGCCAAATAATAGGAAAACGGCGACAGAAGAATCTGCCGCCGTTTTCCTATTTTGGGAACTGTTGAAGGGTGTAATTTTAGTAATTCAAACTGTTAGAAATTCGTAGTCTTTCTTTTTACCATAGTACCGGAGAAGACTGTCTTTTGAGGCATTTCCTGTCCGTTTAGGACGCCGATAAGAGTTTTTACAAGGCATCTTGTCTGGATTTCCAATTGGTTATCTATAGATGTCAGTTCGGGGGTACAGCAGCTTGTAAGGATAGAGTTGTTGTATCCGATAACAGAGAGATCTCCGGGGATGGAGAGGTTATGCTTTTGAGCGTATTTAACGGCAGCAATACCAAGCTCGTCATCCGCAGCAATCACACCGTGGAAGGTATGTCCCGACTTCGCAAAATCTGATATAAAATCCGCAACGTTTTCAAGGCTTGAAATATCTTCGGGTACACGGCAGATAAGATCCTCATATCCGGGCTCTTTCTGGCTTTGCATAGCCATACGGAAACCGTCTAATTTTTTCCGTCCGCTGTAGGAGAGGGAATTGTAAAGATACAGGATATCATGGATCCCGGACTCGTACATCTCGGTAGCGGCGCGGTACATAGAGTTCATATCATCGCAAAGGATACTGTAAACGTTATCGTGGTGATATGAAGCGTTAAGTATCATAACGGGCACTTTTGAAGAACTGTCGATAATATATTGGTTTTCGGTTTCAACCTCACCGATGAAATTGGATCCTACAAGTATAAGCCCGTCAACTTTTTTGGAAAGGATGAGGTTTACGTAGTTTTTCTTTGCGTCAAGGTTGTAACCGGTACAGCAAAGAAGAGCTTCGTATCCGGCGGACTGCAGGTTTTGCTCAAGATAGTAAACCGCTTTGGCGAGGAAAATATCTGAGGAGTCGGCACAAAGAATACCGATCGTCTGCATTGATTTAAGTCCCATGGCACGTGCGGAAGAGTTTGGAGTGTATCCGTATTCGTCCATGGCACGTGCGGAAGAGTTTGGAGTGTATCCGTATTCGTCGATAATATCCATTATCTTTTGTCTTGTGGATTCTTTAACTTTGGAACTGCCGTTTAAAACTCTGGAAACTGTCGCAATCGAAACTCCCGCTTTTTCAGAAATATCGTAAATAGTCAGTGACATGTCGGACCTCCGGACAAAAAATAAAAATGTAAATACTTACATTTCTTTTACATTATACAATCATTATCTTACATTTTCAATGAAAATCTAAGGTTTTTTGCTATAGAAATACTTAGAGATTCATTGTAGAAAATAGCCAAAAAGAAGCCCATGTTTTTGAAATAAATAACAAGTTTAAAATACATCATTGACTAAATTTCAAAATAGTGTAAAATTAGTAATGTAAACGCTTACATAAAAAGTGAGCCAACAGCTATATTTTACATTGAAAAGGGGTATCAAATGGATATTATTTCAAGGAAGATGACCGGCAAAAAGGAAAGACCCGTTAAGGTTCTTCAGTTTGGAGAGGGAAATTTCCTTCGCGCATTTGTTGACTATATGATCGATATTGCCAATGAACAGGGCAAGTTTGACGGAGACATTGTTATCGTTAAGCCTATCGAATTCGGCAATCTCGACAGATTCCACAACCAGGAGTGCCAGTACACTGTTCAGTTAAGAGGACGTGTTGACGGAGAGCCCAAAAAGATCAATCGTATCGTTACAAGCGTAGCCGATGCGGTAGATGCTTACACCGAGTACGAAAAGTATGCGGAGTATGCGAAGCTTGATACTTTAAGATTTATTGTTTCGAATACTACAGAAGCAGGTATCGTTTATGACGAGACCGATTCTATTTCTTTAAATCCCCCCAAGAGCTATCCCGGAAAGCTTGCAAAGTTCTTATATGAAAGATATAAGCACTTTAACGGCGACAGATCAAAGGGACTTATTATGCTCCCCGTTGAGCTTATAGATGACAACGGCCTCCACTTAAAAGAGTGCGTTTTAAAGCAGGCAGAAAACTGGAAGCTTGAAAAAGAATTCGTAGATTGGCTTAATGAAGCTTGCATCTTTACTTCAACTCTTGTAGACCGTATCGTTACCGGATATCCCAGAGACGAAGCGGATGAACTTTGCAAGGAATTCGGTTACAAGGATGAGCTTATCGTAACGGGCGAGCCTTTTGCCCTCTGGGTTATCGAAAGCCCCAAGGATCTTTCCGATGAGCTTCCTCTTCCCGCAGCAGGACTTCCCGTTATCTACACACCCGATCATCATCCCTACAAGCAGAGAAAGGTTCGTATCCTCAACGGAGCGCATACATCCTTCGTACTTGCATCATATCTTTGCGGAAATGATATCGTACTTCAGTCTATGAACGACGAGCTTATTCTTAAGTTCATCAAGGGAACTTTGTTTGACGAGGTTATCCCTACCCTTACTCTTCCCAAGGCTGACCTTTTTGAGTTTGCGGATGCGGTACTTGCGAGATTCAACAATCCTTACGTTAAGCATGCACACCTTTCAATCGCCCTTAACTCTGTTTCAAAGTGGCGTGCAAGATGTATGCCCAGCTTCCTTGACTATGTTAAGAATGAGGGAAAGCTTCCTGCGCACTTAACTTTCTCTATCGCAGCACTCATGGCTTTCTATACCGGTACCGAGATCAGAGACAAGGCCCTTATCGGACACAGAGGAGAGGAAGAATACCAGATCCTCGACGATATGTCCGTGCTTGAATTCTTCGCATCTAACAGCTCCAAGGATCCTTCTGAGTTTACAAAGGCTGTTCTTTCAAACGAAGATTTCTGGGGACAGGATCTTTCAAAGATCGACGGACTTAGCGAATGCATCTGCGAGTACATAACCTCAATCCGCGAGATCGGAATGAGAAAGACTATGGAAAAGTATTTTGCATAAGTTCCGATGGTTATCTTTTTTGAGGAAGATAAATGAAGACATATATAAAGATAAATGAAAATGATAATGTTATAGTAGCTTTAAGCGATATCACTCCCGGAAGCGTCTTAGAGGGAGTGTGCGCCGTAAGCGAAATCCCCGCCGGACATAAAATGGCTCTTAAGGATATCAAAAAGGGAGAGCCCGTAATAAAGTACGGCTACAGGATAGGAAATGCAAAAGAGGATATTAAGGCCGGAGAGTGGATCCATACGCACAATCTCGGAACAGCTCTCGGTGAAATCTTGGACTATACCTATGAGCCGGTTTCCGCTCCTGTTAAGAGAGCTACTGAAGCAACCTTTATGGGATATAAAAGACCTGACGGCAAGGTGGCTGTAAGAAACGAGATCTGGATCATTCCTACAGTCGGCTGCGTAAATAACATTGCGACCGCGATAGCTAATAAAGCAAATGCAGAGCTTGCGGGTATGAGCGATATTATAAGGTCAAGAGTGGAAGAAGTAATCGCTTTTCCCCACCCTTACGGGTGCTCTCAGATGGGTGACGACCAGGAAAATACCAGAGAGATCCTTGCGGATCTTATAAATCATCCCAATGCCGGCGGCGTGCTTGTACTCGGCCTTGGATGTGAAAACAGTAATATTGACGTATTAAAATCCTACATTGGTGACTATAATGAGGACAGAGTTAAGTTCCTTGTCTGCCAGGAATCCGATGATGAGATGGAGGATGCTGCGGAGCTTGTAAGAGAGCTTATCGGATATGCTTCAGGCTTTTCAAGAGAGCCGATCCCCGCTTCTAAGCTGATAATCGGAATGAAGTGTGGAGGAAGCGACGGCTTTTCCGGAATTACAGCCAACCCTCTTGTAGGAAAGTTTTCGGATATGCTTACTTCTATGGGCGGAACCACGATCCTTACCGAGGTACCCGAGATGTTCGGCGCGGAGACAATCCTTATGAACCGCTGCGAAAACAGAGAGCTGTTTGAAAAGACCGTAAGTCTTATCAATGACTTTAAACAGTATTTCAAGGACAATAACCAGACAATCTACGAGAACCCTTCCCCGGGAAATAAAAAGGGCGGTATTTCAACCCTTGAAGATAAATCCCTCGGCTGTACCCAAAAGTCGGGAAGCAGCCCCGTTAGGGGAGTTCTTAAATACGGCGAGCAGGTAAGTACTCCGGGACTCAATCTTCTTTCAGCCCCGGGAAACGATCTTGTCGCTGCAACAGCTCTTGCCGCAAGCGGAGCCCATATCGTACTGTTTACCACGGGAAGAGGTACTCCTTTTGCCTGCCCCGTGCCTACTATGAAGATCTCTACAAACTCCCGCCTTGCTTCCAAAAAGAGCAACTGGATAGATTTTAACGCCGGAGTTTTGGTAGAGGATGAGGATATGGATGAGACTTCAAAGAGATTCTTTGATTTTGTCATAAAAGTCGCATCCGGAGAAAAGGTCGCTTCAGAAAAAGCCGGATTCCACGACATGGCAATCTTTAAAAAGGGAGTTACGCTCTAAGCGTTTTGGCTTTAAGCCTATATATGTATCTATAAGAGAGGAGAAATAAAAATGAAGGCATTTATGGATGAAGATTTTCTGCTTCAGACTGACGTAGCTAAGAAGCTGTTTCACGACTATGCAGAGAAAATGCCCGTTCTCGACTACCACTGCCATATCAATCCACAGGAGATTGCCCAGGACAGACAGTTTGAGAATATTACTCAGGTTTGGCTCGGAGGCGATCACTACAAGTGGCGTTTTATGAGATCCTGCGGTGTAGACGAGTATTATATTACCGGAGAAGCTTCCGACAAGGAGAAATTCTTAAAGTGGGCTGAATGCCTCGGAAAGGCTATCGGAAATCCTCTTTACCACTGGTCTCATCTTGAACTTCAGAGATATTTTGGATATCACGGCGCTCTTTCTTCAAAGACCGCTGAGGAAGTTTGGGAACTTTGCAACAAAAAGCTTGCAGAGCCCTCAATGTCTGTAAGAAATCTTATAAAGCAGTCCGGCGTTGAACTTATCTGCACAACCGACGATCCCGTCGACAGCCTTGAGTGGCACCGCGTGATCAAGGAAGATACAAGCTTTGATGTAACTGTTCTTCCCGCATGGAGACCCGACAAGGCTATGAACCTTGAAAAGGCTGATTATGCCGATTATATCAAGAAACTGTCCGAAGTCAGCGGCGTGACAATTCGTTCTTTTGCGGACTTAAAGGATGCCCTTGTTAAGAGAATGGACTTCTTCGCAGAAAACGGATGTACCGTTTCGGACCATGCTCTTGAGTATGTAATGTTCGAGAGCGCTTCAGATGATGAGCTTGAGGCTATCTTCAGAAAGGCTCTTGTTAAAGATCCCATTTCACGCAGCGAGGAAATGAAGTTTAAGACCGCATTTATGACCTTCGTAGCCGGAGAGTACACAAAGCGCGGATGGGTTATGCAGCTTCACTATGGCTGCAAGAGAGACAACAATAAGGTTATGTTTGCTAAGCTCGGTCCCGATACAGGATACGATTGCATCAACAACTATGCACCCTCCTCCCAGACTGCAGACTTCCTTAACAACCTTATCGAGAAGGATTCTCTTCCCAGAACGATCCTTTACAGCCTTAACCCCAATGACAACCAGGCTATCGGAACAATCCTCGGATGTTTCCAGAATTCCGATGCTGTTGCTAAGATTCAGCAGGGTAGCGCATGGTGGTTCAATGATCATAAAGTAGGTATGCAGGATCAGATGACTTCACTTGCTAACCTTGGAAATCTTTCAGGATTTGTAGGAATGCTTACCGACTCAAGAAGCTTTCTTTCCTACACACGTCACGAATACTTCAGAAGAATCCTTTGCAACCTTTTAGGCGGCTGGGTTGATAACGGAGAGTTCCCTGAAGACTATGATATCCTTGGCGAGATCGTAAAGGACATATCTTTCAACAATGCAGTAAGATACTTTAAGTTTGATATGCTTAAGACAAGATAAAAATAATCATATTTGGACATTTTAAAGGAGAAACAAAATGGATTTAAATTTAAGACCCGCAAATGAATGCATGTATGACGCCGTATCTCTTGGCGAAGTAATGCTCAGACTCGATCCCGGCGAGGGAAGAATTCGCACCGCACGCTCTTTCAGAGCATGGGAAGGCGGCGGAGAGTACAATGTTGTAAGAGGACTCCGCAGATGCTTCGGTTTAAAGACCGGCGTTATCACAGCTTTTGCCGATAATGAGATCGGTAAGCTTATGGAAGATTTCATCCTTCAGGGTGGTGTTGATACTTCTCTTATCAAGTGGATGCCCACCGACGGAATCGGACGCGTTTGCAGAAACGGTCTTAACTTCACAGAGCGCGGATTCGGTATCAGAGGCGCTGTAGGATGCTCCGACAGAGCAAACACCGCTATTTCAAAGGCTACTCCCGCTGATTTTGATTTCGATCATATCTTTGGTGAGCTCGGCGTCAGATGGCTTCACACCGGCGGAATCTACGCAGCTCTTTCAGAGCAGTCCTGTGAAACTGTACTTGCAGCTATCAAGACCGCTAAAAAGTACGGAACTGTAGTTTCTTACGACCTTAACTATCGTCCTTCAATGTGGAGCGCTATCGGCGGACAGGCAAAGGCTCAGGAAGTTAACAAAGAGATTGCCAAGTATGTTGACGTTATGATCGGAAACGAAGAGGACTTCACCGCATGTCTCGGATTTGAGATCGAAGGAAACGACGCTAACTTAAAGACTCTTAACCTTGACGGATATAAGAAGATGATCAACGAGGCAGCTAAGACCTATCCTAACTTCAAGGCTGTTGCGACTACCCTTCGTCAGGTAAAGACCGCTACCGTTAACGACTGGAGCGCTATCTGCTGGGCAGACGGAGAGATCTACAAGGCTAAGCAGTATGACGGACTCGAGATCATGGACCGTGTTGGCGGCGGAGATTCATTCGCTTCAGGACTTGTTTACGGTCTTATGACAACAGGCGATGCAAAGCTTGCCGTTGAATACGGCGCAGCACACGGTGCTCTTGCTATGACAACTCCCGGAGATACCACAATGGCATCAAAGAAGGAAGTTGAAGCTCTTATGGGTGGCGCAGGCGCTCGCGTACAGAGATAATTACGTTTGATATTTTATTTATTTAGTAGTATTATTAAATAGTCATAAGCCCAAGTGTTTAAGACACTTGGGCTTTTTGAATATATGAGGGTGTTTAATTACTTTCCCTAAACGTTCAAAGGTTAACCTATTCGCATAAAAGGAATGGATTATGGCTTCTAAAAACGTCTTGCAAAACGATATCATTGCCGGCTCGGCATCCAACAACGACGAGCTTTATCTTATTTCAGAAGGTACCGTTTCAGCTCAGGCTCCGGGCATCAAGATCTCTCTTTCAAAGGGAGACGTGATCGGAGCACTTGAAGTGGGCTTTGATGCTCATTTTTTCAACTATATGGCTGTTACGGATACTACTCTGATTCCCATACCCGCCGAAAGTTTATACTCGATGCTGGAGAAAAAGAATGATTTCTCGGCATACCTTTACAGAAGCTCAATCAGGCAGATACTTGAGTGCGTTTCTCAGTATATGCTTGTTAGAGAAGATACGGATGAACTTTATTCACTCGCTGAGAATACTTATAAGTTTTATACCGATCTTTGCGCCAAGGTGGGAACTGCGCCCGCTCCTTTTTCAGAGCTTGAAAGAAAAGGCAGATTTATCGACGACTCCGGAGTAAGCGACAGTTTAAGCGGATATTATACCGAGCTTTCGAATCTTATTTCCGACGGAAGAAAAGTTTCGCCGGAGTTTCTTGATATTTTTATACAAAAGATGGCAAGGGATGCAAGGGGAATAACCCTTGGTTCTAAAAAGGTGTTTATTTTTCTTTCGGAAATAGGCCAGCTTCTTTTGGAGGATGAAAGCAGCGACCTTTACGGAATCTTAACAAGCAGCTTTTTAAATCCTGCCTTTGCTTCCGTTTCGGACAGTATACTTTCTAAGATCCGTTCTTTGGAAGATTTTCTAAACAAGAAAAACTATATCAATCCAAACAGATATTTTGAACGTACCTCGGCTTTTGATATGAAGGTTGAGCGTACTAAGCTTAAGGCGGACAATACCGAAGATGAGGCTGCTGTTTTTGCTGAGCTTGAGGATTCGGTTGACAAGATTCTTGACTATGCCGGGGTGGATGAAAAGACCCATAATGATTTTAAGTCCCTCATCATTTCCTACAGAAATCTCTCGGATCCCAGAAGTCAGGATGATGCCGCAAGACATATAAGACTTGATATTTCAAATTATTTCTACAAGATTTATGAAGCGGTTGTTTTAAAGGTTTTGACGGGATTTAAGGTTCCGCCCAAGCCCGTCAGAATGTTCCTTGAATTCGGATATATGGATGAAGAGCTCTGTACAAAGAGTGACCTTATGTATCTTTACGAAAAGGCGGGAAGCGGGTATACCAATCCTGCGCAGGGAGTGTTTAATTTCTTTGAGTGGCTTGAGGCTATTTATTCCGGAGAAAGGCTCCCCAGCAAAAACGAGTTTGATGTGGATTATGAAGCCTACGTACACGAGCGTAAGGTAAAAAACCAGATCACGGCCGAAGAAGAAAAGAAGCTTATGAATGACCGTGTGGCAATGGTCAAGTACGAGCTTAAGAATATGTTTATGTCTGCGAACAAAGTTACCTTCGGACTTATAACGATATTCTGTCCTGTGTTTAACAGTGTGAACGTTGTGAGAAAGCTTTCCGATAACCTTGTTACATCCGGGCTTGCTACGGCTGTTATTGAAAGCATCAGATCCATTGATTTCCAGCTTTTCTACAGGGACAATCTTTATTCTAACGAGGCTATAGGAATCAAGGGAGAGTATATAGGAACCGAAGTATTGCCGGATATCATCCTTCTTCCCAATGTCGGAACGAGAGGCCAGATGTGGCAGGAGATTCAGGGACGCGTGAGAAATACTCATGCCAGGTTCCTTCTTCCGGTATTTGACTTGGAGGATATGAAAGCACAGGTTCTGCATATGTGCGGAGATTACAGATGGGAGATGTGCAAGAGGGTTCAGGGCGCTAGGTGGAACGACGTTTCAGACCCTTCCCTTACCAGCGAATTCTTCGATTACGTACAGTTCTACCGCAAGAATCATGAGCTCTCCGCCGAAGCAAAAGAGAGAGTTAAGCTGTCGCTTCAAAGAGCGAAAAACAGTTATAAAGAAATGTTTGTTATGGATTATATGATCTGGGTTGCCTTTGAGAGTGAAGGGTCGCCGAGACTCAATAAAGTTTCAAGAGGAATTCTTTCGAAATACTGTCCTTTCCCTGCAAAGACCAGGGCAGCGCTTTCCGCAAATCCCACCTTCAAAGAAGTTGTGGAGTACTACGACAGAAAGCAGGCACAGAAAATCCATCGTATGGAAGTCCTTATTCAAAAGGTTAAAAACACCGGAGGCAGCGTTCCGATGGAACTTAACATGGAGATGGATTATCTCAAGGCATAAATACTTTACAGGAGTTACCTAAATGAAAGTCGTTCTGAAAAATCTTACCAAAAGATTCCCTTCCAGGGACAAAAAGCACCCGGAAGATGTTATTGCCGTTAATGATTTTGATTTCACCATTCCCGACGGAAAGCTTATCGGACTGCTCGGACCTTCCGGATGCGGAAAGAGTACAACGCTTAACCTTATAAGCGGACTTGAAAAACCTACAAGCGGACAGATATTTTTTGGCGAGGATGATGTTACAAAGCTTCCGCCCGAGAATCGCGGTATCGGCCTTGTTTTTCAGAACTATGCGCTTTATCCGCACCTTACCGTGAGACAAAATATATTATTCCCTTTGCAGAATTTTAAAGGGGATGCAAAGATGTCAAAGCAGCAGATGGAAACGGCCGCTCTTGGCGTCGCAAAGCTTGTTCAGATAGATAACCTGATGCAGAGAAAACCCTCGGAGCTTTCCGGAGGCCAGCAGCAAAGAGTTGCCATTGCAAGAGCTCTTGTCAAGATGCCTAAGGTGCTTCTTCTTGATGAGCCCTTATCAAATCTTGACGCGAGATTAAGACTCCAGACAAGAGAAGAGATAAGAAGGATCCAAAAAGAAACAGGTATTACAACTATTTTTGTTACTCATGACCAGGAAGAGGCCATGAGTATCTGTGACCTGATCGTTGTTATGAAAGACGGCGTTGTAAACCAGATCGGTGCGCCCCAGGAAGTATATGATAACCCTGAGAATCTCTTTGTAGCCAAATTCCTCGGAACTCCGCCCATCAATGTCTTTGAGGGCAGGGTTAAAAACGGAAGAGTCTATATCGGAGAGGAAGATGTTTTATCCGCGGAAGGATTAACCGACGGTGATGTATACGTAACGGTTCGCCCCGAAGGATTTAAAGCCGAAAGTGACGGAGTTTTATCTTTAGACCTTGAAAGGATTGAGGTTATGGGCAGGGATGTAAGCGTTATAGCTCATCATACAAAGAGCCTTAATGCAGATATCAGAGCGATCATAAGCTCGGACATTAGTCTTGATACGGGTCTTTCAAAAGTCAGATTTAATCTGAATCCCAAAAAGGTATTTATTTTTGATAAAGCTACTGAGAAGAGACTTAAATAGTTTTGGTGTCATTATGGAATCTACGTTTAAAAGCAATTTAAAAGCCTGGCTATATCTTTTACCGGCTGTTTTATTCCTCGGAGTATTTATGGTATATCCTTTGATCGATGTATTTATATACTCCTTTGAGGAAGGATATAATTCCGCTTCCCAGACCTCTTTCGGAACGGGAATATACAACTATTCTTATGTGCTTCACGATCCTTATTTTTTGCAGGCTCTTAAGAATACGCTGATCCTGGTGGCGATAACGGTACCTGTTTCTACTGTTCTTTCGCTCCTTATCTCTTTAGGGCTTAACAAGATAAGTAAGCTCAAAGAACTTTTCCAGACCGTATACTTTCTGCCTTATGTAACGAATACTTTGGCTGTTGGCCTTGTCTTTATGATACTTTTTAAAAAGACAGCCTACACCGACGGAATGGTAAACCTGCTTATAACCGCATTCGGGGGAAAGAGCGTTGATTTTATAGAAGGCCCATACTGGGCGAAGATGATGGTCCTTTGTATCTATACGATCTGGATCGTTATGCC
>CADATP010000065.1:18195-29054 GCA_902790935.1 uncultured Lachnospiraceae bacterium
TCCAATACAAGAATATTTTTCAGGATCACACTGCCTATGATATCGCCGATGATCTTTTACCTTGTGATCACAGGCTTTATCGGAGCTTTTAAGGCATACTCGGACGCAGTTGCTTTATTCGGTACAAACCTTAATGTGGCCGAGATGAATACTATCGTTGGATATGTGTATGATATGCTTTACGGAGACAGCGGCGGATATCCCTCCTACGCTTCGGCAGCTGCCATTATACTATTTTCAATAGTACTTACCATTACTGTGATCAATCTTCTTGTGAGAAACAAGAGTAAGCGCTAAAAAGGAACTACCCGAAATGAAAAACAGTCACGAATACGAAGAAATTGAAAAACAGGCCAAGGTTAAAGATATACTTGGCAAGACTGTTACATATATTTTGCTGTCTTTATGGGGCGTTATAGTACTTTTCCCTTTTTACTGGATGGTACTTACCTCTGTTAAGAGCTACAGCTCTTATAATGCGGAGGCAATCCCTAAATTCTATGCAACAAATCCTACCTTTCAAAACTATATAGATGCATTTACCACGGTCTCTTTGGGCAAATATCTTTTAAATACGGCTGTATTTACCGTCGTTACAACTCTACTCATGCTCATCGTTACCGTCTTTTCCGCGTACGCATTTGCAAGGCTTTCCTTCAAGGGAAAGAATATTGTTTTTGTACTTTTCCTTGCCCTTATGATGATACCGAATGAGCTTGTTATCATTACCAATTTCGTAACGATAACAAACCTTGACTTAAGAAACAGCTTCCCGGGACTTATCCTTCCTTCTGTTGCTTCGGTTTTTTATATTTATCTTTTAAAGGAAAACTTTGAGGCGGTACCGGATAACCTTTACTACGCTGCGAAGGTGGACGGAACAAGCGACCTTAAATATCTTTTTAAGGTTATGATCCCTATTGCAAGACCCACTATTGTAACCATTGTCATTTTAAAGGTTATAGAGTGCTGGAACTCTTATGTCTGGCCGAGACTTATTACCGACGATTCCAATTTCTTCCTTGTATCCAATGGCATTCAGGAGATCAGAGAAAACGGCTTCGGACGTGACAATATACCTGCTATGATGGCAGCGGTTGTAGCTATATCGCTTCCCCTTATCGTTTTGTTCCTCGTATTTAGAAAAACCGTTATGACGGGAGTATCGAGAGGAGGTACAAAGGGATGAGAAAGACGCTTTGCATTTTGCCTTTTGCCGCTTTGCTTATATCTTTAATGATTTCTCTTACAGGGTGTCACTCACAAGGAGGTAAGAAAAGCTTTCAGATGCCGGAATCTTTCGATACATCCAAGGATATCGAGATAACATTTTGGGCAAAGAACGATACAAACAAGGCACAGACAACCATCTATGAACAGGCGGTTAATGATTTTGAAGAGATTTATCCCAATGTCAGCATAAACCTTAGATTTTACACTGATTACGGAAAAATCTATAATGATGTCATCACAAACATCGCTACAAACACGACTCCAAATGTTTGTATTACCTATCCTGACCACATAGCGACTTATCTTACAGGAAATAATCAGGTCCTTTGTCTCGATGATCTTATCTCGGACCCTAAGTACGGACTTGGCGGCAGCGAAGTAGCCTTTGATGCTCCGAAAAAAGAAGAGATCGCTCCTAAGTTTTTGTCGGAGTGTTATATCGGTGGAAAGCTCTATGCACTGCCGTATATGAGATCGACGGAAGCTCTGTATATCAACAAGACTTATGTTGAAAAGCTGGGATACGAGATTCCCGATACGGTTACATGGGACTTTATCTGGGAAGTATCCGAAAAGGCTATGGAAAAGGACGAGGACGGAAACTTTAAGGTAAACGGTCAAAACGTATTGATACCTTTTATCTATAAGTCCACGGACAATATGATGATCCAGATCCTTAAACAGAGCGGATTTGATTATACAACGGATAAAGGCGAGGTTCTTTTATTTAACGACGATACCAAGAAAATACTCGAAGAAGTGGCAATCCACGCGGGTACGAGAAGCTTTTCAACCTTCAAGATCTCATCTTATCCCGCAAACTTTTTAAATGCAGGACAGTGTATATTTGCTATTGATTCAACGGCAGGTTCTACCTGGATGGGACCCGAAGCACCGTTGTCGGATATCTGCTCCGATGATATAATAGGTGATATAGATGTAATAGTAAAAGAGATACCTCAGGTGGATGTGGATAATCCCCTTATGATATCTCAAGGGCCGAGCGTTTGTGTATTTAACAAAGCCGATCCACAGGAAGTTCTTGCTTCATGGCTCTTTACCCAGTACCTTTTAACCAACGATGTTCAGATTCCCTACGCGGAAACCGAAGGTTATGTTCCCGTCACATTAAAAGCGCAGGAAAGCGATGTTTACAAGGATTATTTAAGCAGGGGTGGAGAGGACAACAAGACTTATTACGGAATAAAGATAGAAGCGACCAGGATGCTTCTTGATAATATCGACAATACTTTCATTACACCGGTATTTAACGGATCTGCATCGGTAAGAGATGCAGCCGGACAAATGATCGAGAATACCACAAAAGCAATGCGAAGAAATCAGACCGTGGATGATGAGTATTTTGTTAAGCTCTATGATGACATTAAATCTCTATACAGACTCGATCAGCTCGGAGCATCTACTAATGCGCAGGGTGGCGAAAAGCCCGATCTCGGGCCGCTTCCCGTTGGGGCCAAAGCGCTTATTATAACCCTTGTGTCTGTCTGGGTTTTAATAATATTGTATTTTTGTTATATTAAATTTAAGGGGAAAAGAAATAACTGACGGTTATTACGGGGCTTAGGTATGGCAAAAAAGGTATTTGCGTTTTTCACGGACAAAACAATCTCGGAAGAGGACGAGGGGCTGCTTAACGAGCTTAGGCAGACCATTGAAAGATCCGGATATGAGGCGAGGGTAATGCCTCTTGTTGACGGGATCAATTCCGAGGATGCCCTTAGAGCTATCAGCTCTTATGAGGCTAATGCATTTATGTTTGCGGGGGCATTTGCGGATCCCGGTACACCCTCGGAGATCAGACAGCAAGTCATTGATGCTCTTTCGGCTGAAGAAAAAGAGGAAATGAGGCAGGTTATTGAGATTCTCGACAACAATCTGCTTACCTACTATTTCCAGCCTATTATCAGTGCGTCAACAGGGCATATATTTGCTTTTGAAGCCCTGATGCGTCCCACGAAATATGCCGATAAGATAAGTCCTGTTATTATCTTAAAATACAGCGAGCTTTTAGGCAGACTCGGAGATGTCGAAAAAGCTACTTTTATCAATATCGGAAAGCTTATCGATGAGAATAAATCTCTTATCGGAGACAGATTTATTTTTATAAACAGTATTCCCGGCGCAAAGCTAATGCCGGATGATTATGTTGATATCGAATCGGTTCTCATTGACCATGCTTCAAATGTTGTTGTTGAGATCACAGAACAGACGGAAGCCGATGAGGCTACCTTAAGAGCGATAAAGAGAAGATATGAACTTCTCGGAATCGGTCTTGCTCTTGATGATTACGGAACCGGCTATTCCAATGTTATCAATCTTTTGCAGTACATGCCTGCATACGTCAAGATCGATCGTTCTCTTCTTACCGATCTTGACAAGAATCCCAAGAAACAAAGATTTGTCAAAGAGATCATCGAGTTTTGCGAGGACAATAATATTATCTCTCTTGCGGAGGGCGTTGAGACCTGGAGAGAGCTTCGTATGGTCGTAAGGCTCGGGGTTGACCTTATACAGGGTTACTATACCGCAAGGCCGGGTGCGGAGATTATACCCGAGATTGAAAATGATATAAAAAGAGAGATCCTGCGGTATCGGGATGAGTACAAGGCAGGAAAGAAGCAGCCGGTTTATATAGCTGACGATACGGGAAGAGTTAATCTTAATTCTATCAAGAAGTCAAACTACAGTTGCATACTTCTCGGAAAAGACGAACGAGAAGTTAAGGATGTTACGGTTTCCGGCGTTCAGGGGCTTATCAGCAAGGCGCATATCGAAATCTGCGACAATTATAAGGGAAGGCTTACCCTTGATAATGCATATCTGACCTGCGCTCAGGGAAAAGCCTGCATTGAGATCGGTGAGAACTGCGATGTAAGGCTTGTTCTTATCGGTGATAACAGACTTGATAAGGGAGGAATACTTGTACCGGAAAGCTCAAAGCTTATTGTTGAAGGTGCCGGAAACTTAAGAATCACCCCCGACGGACAGAGCACCTACGGAATCGGAAATAATCTCGAGTCAGGCCACGGAACCCTTATATTTAACCAGGATGGTATCGTTGATGTCGATGTTAAGGGCAATTCCGGAGTAGCCATCGGTTCGGGTAACGGCGGAGATATCGAGATACATAAAGGCAAGTACAATATTGTTGTTAACTGCGGTTACGGTGTGGGAATCGGAAACTTCTACGAGAAGCAAAATGTCTATATCGAGGAATGCGAAGCAGAGGTCAGCATCGCTGTAACTAAGGGAGTTGGCATCGGCTCCATAAAGGGAAACAGCAAGATAGAGGCGCACAATGCGTCGGTTACCTGTAAGGCCGAAGGGACGGAAGTGGCCGGTACCGGATCGGTCGAGGGTATGCTTTCTTCCGTTATATTCTCGGATGCCAGTGTATATTACGAGGTTCGCGGAGATTATATTACTGCCATCGGCTCTTTAAGGGGAGGAACCGATTACAACCAGCAAAGAGCTACCCTTCGCGTATCGGGAAGCGGATCCCATGCTCTTGCCTATGGCGGAATGAGTACGGATACAAAGATTTACATTGCCGATTCGGATACGGCTATCGATCTTATGACAGCCTGCCAGAAGGACACCAACTGCTTGCCGGAGAATATGATCATAAAACACGGCAAGAACAAGTTTATTGTAAACGGCTATCCTTACGAACATTACGTAGATTACGGGGAATTAAAGCAGTAATAGACGTTTTCCCCCTATTTTGAAGTAAAAATAACAAAAATCGCGCGAAATAGTCACAATATTTAGGTATTGTGGCTATTTTTGTTTTTTATCTTCTTTTGTATAATTCTAAATTGAGGACAGAAAGTATTGTCCTTATGGCATTAGCCGTTTTGAATACCGTCCTTAGACGGTTTCAAGAGAGGAGAAACATTATGAAAAAGAAGATTGTAAGTGTTTTACTTGCAAGCGCAATGGCATTAAGCCTTGCAGCATGTGGCGCTAATGACGCTGCAGATACCGCTGCAGAAGAGACCGCAGCAGTAGAAGAAGCTGCTACCGAAGCAGCAGAGGACGTACAGGAAACTACCGAAGAGGTAGCTGAGAACGTTGAGGAAGCTACAGAAGAAGTTGCAGCTGATTCCGAGGGCGTTATGAGCTATGCTGATTATGCAGCAGCTGATCTTGACACCGAAGTTACCGTTGTTACCTATGTTCAGGCTCATCAGTCATGGTGGGACGGCAAGGTTACCGTTTACACCCAGGATGCTGACGGTGCTTACTTCCTTTATGAGCTTCCCTGCTCTGAAGAGGATGCTGCAAAGCTTACCGAGGGAACCAAGATCAAGGTTACCGGTTTCAAGTCTGAGTGGTCAGGCGAAGTTGAGATTACCGATTCTTCATTTGAGTTCGTTGAGGACGGCGATTCTTTCGTAGCTGAAGCTGTAGATCTTACCGACAAGCTTGCTTCTGAGGAGCTTGTTAACTATCAGAACCAGAAGGTAGCTTTCAAGGGACTTACCGTAGTTGCAAGAGAGAGCGGAAACGCTGTTGATTACAGTTATGACAATTCCGGAAGCCATGACGGGAACAGCGACCTTTACTTCGATGTACAGGATGCTGACGGAAACGTATACACCTTTACCGTTGAGTCTTATCTTTGCGACAACACTACCGACGTATATGCAGCTGTAGAAGCTCTTAAGGTCGGAGATGTTATCGATTGTGAAGGATTCCTTTACTGGTATGAAGGTGCTGCTAACCCCCACATCACTTCTGTTACCGTTGAGTAATTGAAGGAACCTATCGGGTTTGTACTTTAAACTGATTAAGACTTATAAAAGAGACTGACCTTATGGTTGGTCTCTTTTTCTCTATATTGAAATATTTGCTTTAAGTACAATAATAGCCCTCTGCTTTTAGGAGCAGGGGGCTTTGGCTTTATCTGTTGAATTTATTTTTTTAGGTTGTGGGCTTTCTAAGAGGGCAGTTTGAAAGACTAACTCTCGCTGCAAGGCTTTTTAATCCGCTGTCTATAAGATAATCCTGCAAAATAGGGAGTGACTGAGGGGAAGCTGGGCCGATAATGATCTCATCAACAAGGTCCACGAGATGTATACCAAATCTTCCGCAAAGCTCTGTAAGGTCTAAGGGATAGTACTTCTTTATACGGTCCCATGCTATATGATACTTGGGTTTTACAGCAGCTTCCTCGGCACTGAAGGGGGTGTAGATAAGTCTTACTTCGTTCTCGGAAGTAAAGGAAGGGTGCTTGAAAGCGGCGGAAGAGATCCAGGCATCCTGCATCAATCTGTGAAGCTTATCCTGGGGAGCATCAAAGGCTTTTATGTCGCTCATTGCCTCAGTCAATTTACCGATGAGCTCGTGTCCTTCAACCGTATCACGATAATACACTTTCTTTAGGGAGACAGATCCCGCATCTTCGACAATCTGCTCTAAAATATTTTTATGAAATACGATACAAACGCCCTGACCGCCTTTAGCGTATCTTTCCCACTGAGCCGCGTCGTCACGGTATTCGGAAAAACAAGCTGCGTAAGCGGAATAGTGGAATTCTTCGGCAAATTCCTTTTTGAAAAATTCCTTTGCAAGGGTAAAGTTTCTGTCAAGGCCGGCATTTTTCAGATCAACTAAAACATTATCCCTTAAAGCGTTTACGAAAAGTCGCATTTCAGAGGTGTCATTCATATTAAGGATATTGTTCAGCCTAAGCTCGGCATTTCCGACGATACCGTTTAGTGCGTTAAAGTCGGTATAATGGTATAATAACATTAAATTTCCTCCAATCTGTTTACGGAAGGTATTATACCATATTAAAATAACGTAACATATGATATTGGAGAAAATATAGAATTAACGGTTTAGGGAGATGGAACATGTTACGACTTGCTGCGATTTTTAAGGATGGAGCGGTACTTCAAAGGGACAGGAAAGTAAAGATTTGGGGAGATACGGATTGGAAAGAAGTTTACATAAGTATGACAGATGATAAGGGCACAGAATTATGTAAACTTACCTGTGAAGCTTCTGATAATTCATTTGTATTTGAAATAGGCCCTTTTCCTGCGGGTGGAACTTATGTGATAAAGATTTCCGGGTATACAGAGGAAATAGTTTTAAATGATATATTTTTTGGTGATGTTTATATTGCAGGTGGCCAGTCTAATATGGAATTTGAGCTTCAAAATTCTTTAGACGGAAAAAGGGAAGTCTCGGAAAGCAATAATCCGTATATAAGATTTTACTATACGCCAAAGGTTTCCTGGGTTGGGCAGGAGCTTTATAAGGCGGAAAATGATTCGGCCTGGGAAAAGTGTCAGCCCGGGAAAACCGGTCACTGGTCCGCTTGCGGGTACTATTTTGCAAAGGCTCTTAGCGAAGTATTAAACGGTGATGATCCTTCTGATGCGGATGGCTCTGAGAAACAGGACACTTTAGATCCTTTCCAAAACGAAAAGATAATGATCGGAATAATCGGATGTAATTGGGGAGGTACAAGCGCGGCTTGCTGGATGAGCAGGGAAAAGCTTCTTGAATACCCCGAGACTGTTTCTTATGTATCAGATTATGATAAAGCGACAAAAGGACAGGTACTTGAAGAGTATTTAAAAGAGCTTGCGGAATATGAAGTCTACCAGGCGGAGTTTGATAAAAATGTAGGAAACTATTACGCTACAAACGAGAATCCTTCCTGGGAAGAGGCAATAAAGCTCTTTGGTGAAAACAGATACCCCGGACCTATGGGACCGAGAAACTGGACGAGGCCCGCCGGACTTTATGAAAGTATGCTTAAAAGGATCGCACCTTATGGAATCTGCGGTGCTTTATGGTATCAGGGGGAGGAGGACGACAACAGACCCTATACATACAAAAGACTTCTGCAGTCACTTACCGAGGAGTGGAAAAAAATCTTTGAAAATAAGGAACTTCCCTTTTATATAGTTCAGCTTCCTATATTTAAAAATGAGGGAGAGGATGATGATAAAAACTGGCCCTTTATAAGAGAGGCCCAAAGCGATGTTTGCGTAGAGGAAGAAAACTTCGGACTTGCTGTTTCTTTAGAGAGCGGTGAGTGCCATAATATTCATCCTCTAAATAAAGAAACCGCAGGATACAGACTGGCATTCCAGGCTCTTTATCGTTATTACGGTATATACGGAGAGTGGGAAGCCTGCGGACCGAGACTTGAATCTTCATACGCGGAAGGAGACTCGGTTTATGCTGAAATCTCCTGCTGCCAGCAGGGACTTGTAACCGATGGAGATGACGGATTCCTTGATGATTTATATTTTGGAGATTTCCTTCCGGAGGATTCGGGATTTGAGGTTGCGGGGGCTGACGGAGTATACTTCCCGGCAAAGGTTCAGTACTTAAGGTCTTCGTCCGTTTCCGAGAAGCCTTCCGGGGAGTCTGATATTTACGGATCCGATTATCAGTCCTTCTATCAGACCCAGGAGGAACTTAAGGGAGGAGGTGCGATACTTCGGATATTCTCCGAAAAGGTCCCCGACCCTAAGTATGCCAGATATTTTTGGAAAAACTATGGCAGGGTTCTTATCTTTGGAGCTAACGGAATACCGCTTGAGCCATTTAGAACAAGTAAAGACGATGGTGCGAAAGCTGTAGGATCGAGACAGGGCATGCTCTATAGCTAACCCAAAATGACACAGGGGGACGGGGTTGGGGGCTCATTTTCAGAATATTCTGAAAATGAACCCCCAACCCCGTCCCCCTGTGTCATAAGGCTAAATTTAGCCTAGATGTTACAAAAATCCAGAGTAAATTATAGTTATTTTCACCAGAGCGAATTTCCGCGAAATCGTTTAAGCAAAAAAGTAAATATGCTATAATTTTAAACTGTGAGAGCACTTATCCCAGTTAAACGGTGCTTTCATTTGCGAGAATTATAGTTCCCAGTAAATTCATCTATATTCTAGCAATATAAATAAAAAATGGCGGATTACCGCCAAAAAATAGGAGGAAAAAGAAATATGAAGAAGTTGTGGAAGAAAGTGATTTCTTCTGCAATGGCTATGATGCTCTCATTCGCGGGACTTTCTATGCTCCCTGCTATGAGCGTTGTTTCCAATGCGGAAGAAACTACTTACGAGGACGAGATCACCGTTTATGTAGGCTTTGGCGGAGACGTCGAGGCTGAAAACGATTGGGGTTATCAGTACAATGATCCTGATAACGCCGGAAATGCCGGCGACATTGTCGCTACTAATTCTACTATCAAGGTTGGCGATACCGTCACTATCGCTCTTGAATTCCCTTCAGCAGTAGTTAATACATGGTGGATGGCACCTGTTCTTGCGCTCCCTGAAGATGTATCTGTTTCATCTGTTGACGCAGAGGTTTCTCTTAAGATCGACGGAGAAGACGTTGCTATTGATACTTCAGCCGGCGATGCATGGTGGGCAGAAGGAACCGGAGACTTTGCAGGTGCAATCCGTCTTGCAGGCGGCTTTAACGAGTGGGGCACACAGTATATTGCTGAGCCCGCAGACTTTACCAAGGTTGAATACACCATTAAGCTTAATGATATTAAGACTGCAAGCGGAGAGCTTTCTGCATCAGCATACGAAGGAACGTCTACAATTTACTTAGGATTCGGCGGAGACGTTGAGGCTGAAAACGATTGGGGATTCCAGTATAATGATCCCGCAAATGCAGGTAATGCCGGCGATATCAAGGCAACAAACGCCGAAGGCGTAAAGGTTGGCGATACCGTTACTGTTTCTCTTGAGTTTCCTACCCCTGTTGTAAATACATGGTGGATGGCACCTGTACTTGTACTTGACGATGCAGAAGCTACTGTTGTAAATGTAGATGCTGCCGTATCTGTAAAGATTGATGACGCAGATGTTGCAGTAGATGCTGCAGCAGGAGATGCATGGTGGGCAGAAGGAACCGGAGATTTTGCAAATGCGATCCGCCTTGCAGGTGGCTTTAATGAATGGGGTGCGCAGTATATTGCCGAGCCTTCAGGATTTTCAAAGATCGAATATACTATCACAATTAACGATATTCAGGTAGGAACTCCCGTAGAGGAGCCTGTTACTACCGAAAGCGTAGATCTTGACGGAGTATATCACGCATATATCGGACTTCAGAGCCCTAAGTACACTTTCCGTAACGCATGGGATGACGCTGCTTACGGTGCATCCGTAGAGGATGGAAAGTACTTCAATCAGCTTACCGGATGGGACGCATCAAACAATGCCTTCAGCGTTCCCGTTAAGTTTACTGATGCTGAAATCGCAGGTAACGGAACTTATACCGTATCAGCTTCAGACATTGAGTGGCCTGACGGAGACTTTGCTGAGCAGGATTATATGAACCTTATTTTCTTCTCAACCGATATCCCTAACAGCGGAGAGATAACCGTAAGCGATGTAGTCCTTAAGGTTAATGGAAGTGAAGTAAGCGATATCAATCCCAAGATTGAGGAGGATAGCGCTCATGTTCAGTGCAGTATCCAGAATATCTGGGTTGATGAGATAAAGACCATTGGTTACTATGCTGTTCCTTTTTCAAATATCGATATCACATTTACCGTAAGCGGATTTAACTATGATGCCGAAGTAGCAGCAGCTGAGCCTGCCGCAGAGCCTGAG
>CADATP010000066.1 GCA_902790935.1 uncultured Lachnospiraceae bacterium
GTTTTGTTCTTGACTCCCGTGAGTTCATCACGCCTTGCCAGCGCTTTCTCGGTATTAAGCTGCTTTAAGACTTGCTTCTCCTTCTTTACATCAGCGTCAATATCTTCGACTCCTATAAGAAAATGACTGCCGTCACTGGTCTTTCGCGCCGTCATCCTGGTGTATTTCGCTTTTCCGTTTACCATAAGGCGGTAATCAAGGTGACACTCTTTACGGCTTTCCAGAGCTTTTATCAAATGCTCCCTGTTAATATATTCCAGAACCCTATCTCTGTCGCTTCGATGAATTATTTTGGGAATATTCTTCTCGCTTTCAGTAAAGAAATTTCCTCCCTCTTGTCTTATTTCAAGCTGTCCGTAGATATTGTTGGTTTGATAAGCGACATAGCTTGAATCCTGAACATCTACGTAATAAATAACATCATAGTTTGAGGCAAGGCTTTCCGCGATCCTGCTGAATGTAATGCTCCTCTTTTGATTCTCAAGGTGCATTGTCTCAGCCGTAACTTCGTCGCTTATATCCTTGACAGACAAAACGATATGTTTTCCGTCAAACACCCTCATTACCGTAAATCTGAAATGCTTGGCCTCTTCTCCGACCATAATCCGGTACTTATAGAAAAACGAATTTCTTCCCTCAAGGTTCTTCAGCATAACATCCTTGTAATACAGGCTCTGCGCAAATTCTTTGTCATCGGGATGTGCATACCTTGAAGCATTTTCCCTGGTCTCCGCGTAGAAGTCTTTTCCGGCCGTAGGCACGTTCATAGACTCATACATCGCGCTTTTTGAAAACTCGCGATACTCACCGGTATCAATATTTATATAATAAATCGCCTCATAGCCCTCAGCCATGCTCCTTGCGATGTTGTCATAGGTCTCTTTTTTCTTTTTCTCACCGACCTCAACAAAGGAATGGATCACGCATGTACCGATCAAAAGTCCCATGGCGTAGAACGGGAAAAACGGTTCTTGTATCTGCAAAAGCTGAAAGGCCTCAAGCACAAGACCGGTAAGGCCGACAGCCAGGTAGCGTTCTCTCTCTTTTCCGGTATTTTTCCCGGCAATATACATCGTATATATTGTCGTCACCATATAAAGCAAAATCTGAAATCCGAAAATAACAAATCGCCCTTGCTCTTCAATATATTCATGATTCTCATTAAAAGAAAAAATAAAATGGAAAAATCTGTTGGCCATGAGCGCGGCAATGCCTATAAAAAACATCGCCCAAACGGAATAGTAAAGCACTTTGCTTTTTGCTCCCCTTTTATCAAGATAAGCAACGACATAATGCACCCAAGTCAGCATCGTAAGAAGCATAAATATGAAATAGAATACTGTTGCGGAATACAGAAATGGGAAGACTCCCCGCGCATCATTAAGATTGTATAGAATTCCCCATGCGGCATCGGTAAAATAATAGCAAGTCGCCGCTATCAGGAAAAACCTGTACCTTTTATCAACCCTTAGGCTCGCCGCATCCCGCTCATCACCCTTTGTCTTAATTCTGAAAGCATCTCTGTTTATAATGAAATTTAGTATGATTGCCAAGAATCCAACGCTTGAATATACCATCGTATCCTGCAAACCTCCTAAACAGTTTTAAATAACCGCTTATTATTCCATGAATGACCCCCGGGGACGGGGTTGCTGTGTCATTTTCCGTAACCGTTCAATTCCCCTTACTCATATATTTCGTACTGCATCATTTCATATTTGAGCCTGCTGCCCTCAACAATTTCCGGAGGAAGCAGCGCTCTCGCAACCAGTTTAAGATCGTCGGATTCGATATCCGTTCGGCGGAGATTCGCATAATCCCCCTCTATGCTTACAACTTCGTAATACCAGGTTTCCATATATCTCTCCTATATTCCCCCCAGCTTATATCCACATGTGTCATTCCCCTGTGTCAAAAAATGAACCCCCAACCCCGTCCCCCTGTGTCATTTTGGGGTGCGCAAAATCAAACAACTTTAATTATACCACATAACAAAGCGCTTATCTAATTTTTGCGCCCCGTCATCCGATCATATCGCAGTCATTTTCCATATTGTCCCGGAGGGCTCATAGTATAGCCGTATCATCTTTTGCCTGCCAAAGACGATAACATGGCACTCGTAAACAAGCGTGTTGTCGGTAACATACACTCCGTCCGGCAACTGCCTTGTTCCCCTGTGGGACTGGTCCCTGAAATCTTTAATTGTATAGGTTTGAAACTCACCGTCATCATCAAGCACCCGCACCTTCAAGGGATAGATTGTCCCATCTCTCGAGTGCTGGCAAATGACATCAACCGTTTTAAGCTCCGCTCTCATACGCGCACCTTCCCTTTTGTACGTATGAGTATAGAACGTTTGTTCGTATTTGTAAATCGAACAAATTATGAAGTTTTTACCAAATTTCCAAGAACTTACAAAAAAAGGACGCCTAATTCGGCGCCCTATCTTATCAATTAATATTAAAATAATCAAAGTCCGCGGGAATACGGCTTCCGCACCCCCCGTTGTTCGCGTATATTCCGACAAGCGTGCCGGTATGACGCTTCGGGTCGTCCGGGACTCCCTCATCGCAAAGATACACACAGTTTTCAAGAACTCCCGCAAGAATCCACTCCTTACCGTCCCGGCTATAGTAAAACCGCCTTGTCAAGTGCTCGACTTCTACCTTTAAGTAAATGGCTGTCTGCGGAATATCCGAAACCTCAGCCACAAGCTCCTCACCATGATTTCTGTTTATAACAAGCTGAAGCTTCCGTCCCTCCTCAAAGCAAAGCGAAAAACGGACATAAGTTGCGGTACTGTAATAGCAGGTAATTCCGGCTTGCTCCCCGTTTCTTTCCGGATAAAAATCCAGCTTAGTCTCCGCAGTATAGCAAAGCTCCTGCTCTCTTCGGAGCAATGTATTTTTTGCACGGATTTCAAAAAGCTGTCCGTCCTGCGTCCAGATTCTAAACCACCCGGGTCTCTCGGTAAGAGAAAAACTTCCCCTTGCAGGCGTACGGGCAAACTCCCAATATAGCCCAAGCTTATCTGAGTCGAAATCATCCTTTTTGTTATCTTTAAGCTGCATCCTCGGCAGATTCGGAGCCTTGTTTGTAAGGCTCGGCCCTTTTCCTTCGTTTACAACAAACCAACCGTCATCAAGCCAGCGCACCGGCTCCAGCGCCGTCTCTCGCCCGATTGTTGTATAATTCCCCCGGTTAGGCCTGCCGCAAAGATAGAAAATCCACCAGTCCCCATTTTGATCCTCGATCAGTTTTCCGTGTCCGCATCTTTGAAGGGGCGCCTCAGGGTCAAACTGTCTAAGGACAGGATTGTACGGCGAGGGTTCGTACGGCCCGAAAAGATTCTTTGACCTTGCAACATTGACGCCGTGTCCGTAACCTGTACCGCCCTCTGCAAGGATTGCATAGTAATACTCTCCTCGCTTTAAAACATGGGGTCCCTCCGGACATCTTTCGCCCGTTCCCGGCCAGATTTCCACAGGCTCCCCAAGCGCCTTTGTGCAGTCTTCGCTAAGGGGCACAAGATTTACGCCCGGACTGATCGCCATATAGCGCTTTCCGTCGTCGTCCACAAATAAAGAAGGATCAATACTGTCAACCTCAATCCACGCGGGTTTGCTGTACGGCCCCTCTGCTTTCTCGGCAGTTACAACCAGTTGACGCCTTAGCACATTGTTGCCGCGCTTTCCGTCGCCGTTTAGTCGCAGCGTCGCCATAATTATAAATTTACCGTCAAGATACTCAATATCCGGAGCCCAGATACCATGCGAATCCTTGATGTCCCCAAGATCAAGATCCTCCGAATCCGTTATGGCGTGTCCGATTATTTCCCAGTGGACCATATCAGTGGAATGGCTGATGACAATCGCCGGGAAATACTGAAACGTCGAGTTAACCATGTAATAGTCATCACCGACTCTGACAACGGACGGATCCGGGAAAAAGCCGCGATTAACCGGGTTTTGATACTCCATATTTTCTTTGTTCATCTTCCTGTAAGCCTTTCTGCTTTTATTAATATCTATATATTATCACCTTTCACACCCATTTTTGAACCCCCGGGACGGGGTTGGGGTGTCATTTTGGGGTGACCCCCGGGGACGGAGTTGGGGTGTCATTTTGAAAGGACCCCCGGGGACGGAGTTGGGGTGTCATTTTGAAAGGGAATTGTACATTCATGAATTTTTTTGATATAATCGCTCCTTGGTGAATATAAGGAGCATAAAAAACTGCTCATACAATAGATCCAAAATAGGAGATGAAAAAATGTACAATATCGCAATCGCCCAGTCCGGCGGTCCCACAGCAGCTATTAATTCCTCTTTGGCAGGTGTTTTTTCAGAGGCATCGATAAATCCTGCAGTTGATGAAATCTACGGCGCAGAGAACGGAATTGAGGGAATATTAAATGACAGACTTGTCAATCTCAGAAGCATCCTGATGGATGAGCATGACAAACAACTTCTTATGACCACGCCTTCTACAATTCTCGGTTCATGCCGCTTTAAACTTAAAGATTACAAAAAAGATGAGTCTGATTATCTTAAGATTTTGGAGACATTCGAAGAGCACAACATCAAGGCATTTTTCTACATCGGCGGTAACGATTCCATGGATACCGTTATGAAGCTTGATGCATATTTCAAGGAAAAATCAATCGATATCAAAGTAGTCGGTGTCCCCAAAACAATCGACAACGACCTGCCCGAGACTGACCATACTCCCGGCTTCGGATCCGCGGCAAAATACGTTGCAACTTCTCTCCAGGAGATCATCAGAGACAGCCGTGTTTATTCCGTACAGTCCGTCACAATCGTTGAAATTATGGGCCGCGATGCAGGTTGGCTAACAGCTTCTTCCTGCGTGCTGCGTGCCAATGGTGAGCCCGCTCCCCACCTTATTTACCTTCCAGAAGGACAGTTTACCAAAGAAAAATACTTAGAAGATGTCAAGGCCTGCCTTGCAAGATACAAAGCAGTTTTGGTTGCTGTTTCCGAGGGCATCAGATTCCCCGGCGCTGATTATGACGATAAAAAAGACGCTTTCGGCCATACTCAAAACGCCGGAATCGGAAAAATGCTGGAGAATTTCACCAAAGAGCATTTAGGCTGCAAGGTCCGTTCAATCGAACTCAACGTAATGCAAAGATGCTCAAGCCACATCGCCTCTCTTACCGACTTGGAAGAGGCGGAGCGTGTCGGACGCGCCGCCGTTACAGCGGCAATTGATCAGGGAAAAAGCGGTGTGATGATGACCTTCAAACGAATCAGCAACAACCCTTACAGAGTAGAAATCGTAGATACGGAAATAGAAAAAGTTGCAAATAAAGAAAAGAAATTCCCTCAAAAGTGGATCACTTCCGAGGGAAACAATGTTTCAATCGATGCACTTAACTATTTTCTCCCATTAATTCAGGGCGAGCCTGTTCTCGAGTACAGAAACGGAATTCCTGTCCATTTCAGACTCAATCAGTAAGATGGCATACCGGTTTTGCAAATAATTATTTAATGATCTTTTTGATCTGCTTGTTTGTAGCAATCGGGTATACATCCTTTATATGCTCCTCTATACGGTGGAAAGATTCTTCAGGCTTTTCTTTGTATGCAGAAGTCACATGTGAATATCCCCAAAAGCTTTCGGGCGTTGTATATACCGCGATAGGCCAGCCGTAGCTTTCTCCCTTTTTGTTCCTTCTTTGGCGAAAATCTTTCACACAAAGATAAAGCTGCATCTGAAGCCCCGTAATCGTTCCGTCAAAGCCTTTTTCTCCGCCTTTTCCGAAGCCCGCCTTTTCCTTTAGTTCATTGGAAAAAAGCTCCTGAAAAGGCGCTTCGTCTTCGAAAAGATCCATAATTTTTTTCTGTCTTGCAGAAGCCTTTCCATCCTCCCAGAGAGCATCAAAATCATATCCGTCTCTGCGAAAATTTGCAAAATACGGAAGCCATTTTTTTGAGATAAATCCGGCCTTCTTGTCGAAAAATTTACCGTATGCCACCTCACCGCGGCGCGCAATGATCTCGCGCCACTCCCAGGGATCCCTTTCGACATCACCCGACCACCAAAACTGCGGCACGGTTCTCTCTTCAAGTGAAAATCCCGGAATTTCATTTTTAAATAGGGGCAAAAAACCTATCTCGTTTATGTATTCAATTGCTTCATCGACGGTATGCAGACATTCGGGGTCATCCCACTCCACGCCATACATGATCCATGTCCCATTTTCATTTCCCATTCTAAGTCACCATCTTTAGTCCCCGGGGGCATTTCCCAAGTATTCGAGTATCATTTTTGACACCCCATCCCCGTCCCCGGGGGTCATTTCCAAGTACCATTTTTTGACACCCCATCCCCGTCCCGGGGTGTCATTTTTGTCCATGCGTCAATTTTCGTGTCCCGGCATAGAAAATTCTACGTAATCATAGTCTGCATTGCCGTATATTTCCTGACGGATGAGATCGTCAAAATCCGAATATCCACTTAAAAATTGATTCGAAATCATCTCATCATGATAAGACATCTCGCCCGGCGCATAATCAGACTTGATTGTTCCATCTTCATTTCTTGATATATTGTACAAACAAGCTCCATCATACATCACATAGCTATCCGTGTGATCCTCGTACACCTTGTCCCAGCTGATCTTATAGATGCTGAGCAGCATATTTTGTCTTTTGTTATTCTCATCCTTTGCGACAAGAAAATAGCTGGTTATATACTCCGGATCTTCTCCCCAGGTCCAATTGGTCCAAAAAAGGTTGGTGTTGTCCGATAACTGTCCCTCAATCGCCAGATTGGCATTTTCTACAAAGAATTCGTCAGATATAATCTCATCCGTAGAAAGCCTGTACGTTGCAAGTTTTGCCTGTCGCTCAGCCTCATCAGCCGCAGCCTTTGCTTCCTCTTCCTGTCTGCGTTTCTCCTCTCGCTCCGCTTTTTCAGCCTCCTGACGGGCCTCTCTGTCAATTTGTTCCTGCCTGTAGTTTTCCACTGCCTCCTTTTGTGATTTGAGAGTCACAATAACCGTTGGCACTACAATTATAAGTGCGATAACAGATACGATTGCTATCACGATCAGCTTGATTCTATACTGCTCCTTCGCTTTACGAGACTGTTCCTCCGATTTGCTTTGCTCCCGCCCAAGCTGCTGTTTACGCAGCTCATTCTCAAGCTTCATTTTCTGGATTTCTACATCATCCTTGTCGTAATCAGCCATGTAAGCAGAATCGCAATTCTCGCAATAAAATGTCCCCTCTTTTATCATTTTAAGAGGTCCGTTGCAATTCGGGCAATTCAATCTCATAAGTTGCATAATCTGTATCTCCTTTTAAATTATGACCCCCCGGGACGGAGATGGGGGTTCATTGTCAGAAAGCTTTTAATATAGTCTGATAATGACACAGCAACCCCGTCCCCCTGTGTCATTTTGCGGTTCTGAAAATGTAGTCTATGCAAGAGGTTTCTTCAAAGCATAGGTATGGCCCGTATACAGGTATGTCGCAGGCAAGAACTTTTACGGAGCCGGGTACGATGATCTGGTAGCCTTTTGAGGACATGATCACCGATGGCATTTTTGACAGTTCGGTGTGGGATATGTACTTTGCTTTGTTTGTAATATCTTCCCAAACGGAAATTTCATCGCCCCTTGCGCTTAAGTTTTCTTTCTTTGACCAGTCAAAGTACTCCCACCAAATACTGCCATTTCCGCTGCAAAATCTCGTTTCCATAGGATTCTCTGAAAGAAGTATATCTCCTTTTTTCGAAACAAACGATACCGCGCCGGTTTTTTTATCAATTCTGACAGTCAGTTTTTCAAGCCTTACTTCAACGGCACCTCTTGCATCAGCGCAAAGCCATTTAACTTTAGGGTCTTTCTTTACTTCCCCCGGAAGATCCCACACCTTGCCGAGGCCCGTCTTTGAAAACAAAATCCTTACGGTTTCATCTGCAACAGGCATCACATACAAGCTTCCATACCCTGTAACAACCTCAAGCCTGTCACTGTCCTTGTTTATCCACCTTATTGCGTTATTGATCCTTGCGTGCCCAGCCGGTTTTAGCGAAGTTGTGGCAGGCATACTTCCGAACTCAGATTTCTGCGCCGTGCCCGAAGTTTCCTTCTTATCCGCCTTTTCATTTTCCGGTTTTCTTGCCCCGGGATTTTTTACCACGGGAGCGTGTGAAACCGGCTCTTCATATTCCGGTCTTTTTAAAGCTTCAGGCCCTTTTTCCGGCTTTTCAGCTTTAACCACTATCTTTTTCGGGCCGTATCTTTCCCTCATCCTCCGATCGTAGTCGCCCTCTAAAGCCCTCTGCCTTGCAGCTTCTTCTCTTGTCGTAAATTCCTCTTCGAAAACACGGGGCTTTAAATGATATGTGTCCTCGGCAAACTTTATGACCTGCCTCTCTTTAGGTATCGGATCTGCAATGAGTCCAGTCAGCTTGCCCATATAAAATACCTTTAGCTCATGGAGCGCCCTGGTAGCAGCCACATACAAAAGCTTTGCATAACTGTCGTCTTTAGGATACGCGTCTTCGGAAGCGTCAAAAATAATGACCGCATCAAATTCCAGACCCTTTGAATACTCAATCGGGATAACATAGACGCCGTTTGAGAATTCCGTATCTTCTCCGGAAAAGTATTTAACATCCGTTTCCCGGTGCATATAGTTATACACATCCTGCGCTTCCCGGGTATCTTTGCATATGACAGCAATGGTTTCATACTGCTTCTCGCGCAAGGACAAAACAGCGTCCAAAACCATCTTACGGTGTGATCCAGGATCGGAAGCTTTTATACAGCCAACGTCATCTCCGTGTCGGATTATAGGCTCGACAGGGTAAATCGGAAATGTCGCATGCTTTAATATATCCGTAGCAAATTTAGAGATTTCGACGGTATTTCTGTAGCTTTTTCTTAGCAGTCCAAAGTAGTCGTACCTGTCGGGGAGCATAACCTTTTTAAGTTCCTCCCAATCCTGTAAGCCGCAATCGAAATTGATATTCTGAGAAACATCACCCATTATCGTAAACGTGCATTTACTCATACAGTACTTGAGGGAATGGTAAACCGTCATGCCGAAATCCTGGGCCTCATCTATTACCACATGGCTTGCTTCCTGAATGACCTCGCTTTCCTTGATCCGTTTGTAGATATACGCAAGTGAAGCAAGGTCGTACAAATCCGGAGCGTTTTTTTCATAGATAATTCCGGGTCTGTTTTGCAGCTCGTTTTTTACAAATTCCTCGTAGAGGTCAAATACGGAATCTTTCCAGATATATTTATTAAAGTAATTTTTATACTTCCTTTTAAGCCTTTTTTGTTCCTCTTCGCTGTATGTATAATGCCTTCCGTAAAGTTCCGCTTCCAGCTTGCTTTCCAGGATATCGTTAAGACGTTCAAACCTTCTTACCATCGACCATTCGGGGTAATCCGCCAGAACTTTTTCAATCTCCGATCCGCTCATCAAAAGGCGGCGGGTATTATCTATGAACATGTCTTCTCTTGGTATATGGCGCCATTCGACTTTTCTGCAAAAAAGCTTTAATCTTTCGAACCATTCGCTTGTTCCTTTTATGCCAATGCTCTTTTCTTTCTTGTCAAAGATACGAACCTTGTACTTTTTCGGATCCCAGTCCTCGTAAAGGAGTCTGATAAAAAGGTCCTCCATCGTCATCTGACGGACGCCGTAAACATCAAGATCCGGCAAAACTCCTGTTATGTAGTTTAACAAAACTCTGTTACTTCCTACAATGTAGAAACCGTCGGGCTTGAATTCTCTCTCATAATTATACAGGATGTATGAGATACGGTGCATGGCAACCGTAGTTTTCCCGGATCCTGCGCTTCCCTGGATCAGTACATTATGTTTGGGATTTTTACGTATTACTTCGTTTTGTTCCTGCTGGATGGTGGCAATTATCTCGCTTAAAACATTTCTTTTGCTTTTAGACAGATATTTTGTTAAGAGATCATCATTCGCGACCACATCGGAGTCATAATAGTCCTTTATGGATCCGTCTTCGATCTCGTAGGTACGCTTTCTTTTGAGATCAACCCGGTGTATTCCCTCCATCGGAACTGTGTATTGGCAGTTCCCGAGACTTTGGTCGTAATATACGGATGATATGGGCGCCCTCCAGCTGATAACCGCCGGTTTAGAAGGATTGTCTGCTATTACCGTCTTACCGATGTAGAAGGTTTCCCGCACATTGTTTTCTTCATCTTCAATGTCTATTCTGCCAAAGAAAGGTTTGACACAAGCTCTCTCGGCTCTGCGAAGATCATTTCTGACTTCATTAAATCTCGCATCTGTATTGAACCACTGGGCCAAACCTTCTTTGTCGTCAGCATCATAAACCTCGCGGAGGGATTTAAGTTCTTCCTGCAGATTTTCAATGTTTTGATTGATATTTCTTAGGTTTTTCTCAGCAATCCCGGTGACCTGATGAAGCTTTTTTTCTTCGTCTTCCCGGGTTGTTCCGTAGAAAGTTCCGGTTAACTCTTTTTCACTCATTTTGCGTCTCCTTCTGTATTGTTCCTAAATAATAACAAAATATCAGAAAAAGGTATAGACTTGTTTTTCAAGTTGTGGTATCATGCAAAATGAAGTGTATAAAAAAACCGGTGCTACTTATAGCATCGGTTTTTTTTCGTTATATCATCCCCAAAAACTGCATCCAAAAAATGAACCCCCAACTCCGTCCCCGGGGGTCAAAAAAATGACCCCCCAACTCCGTCCCCCTGTGTCATTCGTCCCCCTGTGTCATTTTTATGCTCTTGCGAGAGCTGCGCCGAGAGACTTGCATTCCTCGATTTCATTCTCTCCCGG
>CADATP010000067.1 GCA_902790935.1 uncultured Lachnospiraceae bacterium
GGCTTATGTACAAAATCTTCAACGCCTTCGTTAAGGCACTTTATCTCCAGCTCGGAATCTCTCTCTCCCGTAACCATTATTACCGGAACATCGGCAAAATAGTTGCCTTCTTTAAGCCTCTTAATTCCGTCAAGGCCGTTGGATCCCGGCATCTGGAAGTCAAGAAGTATAAGATCCGGCTTATCATCCGCTACAAGCTTAATAAGTTCATCTATGGTCATAGCCTTCTTAACTTCATGTACCTTGCTAAGAATCCTTTCAACCATCATAAGAACCAATTTGTCGTCATCGCAGATATATACTTTACTCATCGTTTTCGATTTACCTCTTGTTAAATCTTGAATTAGGCATAATAATATATTTTATATTATTGCGTAAATAATCTTTTAAATCAAGTAGGAAAGTGACATCAGATACATGATCATAAATATTGAAGACGACCTTGACCTTAAAAAGATCGCAGACAGCGGGCAAGCCTTCAGGATTGCTGAGATTTCAGACGGTGAATACCGTTTTGTCACCGAGGATCAGGTTCTTTATATAAAGCCTGTAAAGCTCCAAAAAAACGGCGCCGGAAGCTATGAAATAAGCTGTTTTGACGAAAGCGGAGAAATACCCGCAAAAGAAGCCTTTGAAAAAGTCTGGAAAAACTATTTCGACCTCGGCACATCTTATAAAAAGATAAGAAGCCTGGTTCCCGAAAAAGATGTCTTCCTTTCAAAAAGCTGCGAAAACGGTATCGGTCTTCGCATTCTGAGACAGGACCCATTTGAGATGCTTATAACATTTATAATCTCTCAAAGAAAAGCCATCCCCGCAATTAAGGAATCCGTCCGGATGATCTGTGAGAAATACGGAAAAGCCATCGATACAGGCAGGGAGAAAATCTATCTTTTCCCCTCCGCAAGGGATATGACATCAGCCACCGAAGAAGAGCTCAAAAGCTGTAAATTAGGATACCGCGTACCTTATATTCTTGACGCCGTAAAGAAAGTTAATTCAGGGGAAGTCAAATTGAATTCCCTCTACGGCGCTTCCTATGAGGAGACCTTCGAAAAGCTGAAAGAAATAAAAGGCGTTGGTGACAAGGTTTCAAACTGTATCTGCCTTTTCGCCTACGCCCTTACGGAAGCTGCCCCCGTAGATACCTGGATCTCAAAGGTGATCGAAAAGGAATATGATGGCGTAAATCCCTTCCCCTCCTACGGAAAATACGCCGGGATCATGCAGCAATACATCTTCTACTATGCCCTGACCCATAAAGAGGATTTCTGACCTTTAGTTTACTTAAAAAAGCGGCCCCCTAAGAGCCGCTTTTTCGCTTTATTTAGTCCAGAACACCTGCATATCCGAGATATGCGGAATCGCTGTAATAAGTATCTCCGAAAATATCCTCGAAATTATAGTAACCAAAGGTTGAATAATCGTCGAGGTTTATCTCTTTATACTCAATCTTTAAGTCACTTCCCATTATCACATCATTCAAAGGAACATACTCGTAATTAAAGTCTGCATCGCAGTAGAAATGAACCAGCTGAATCTCATCATCCTCTTCAACATACTCAAAATCATCCTCTTCGATATCGGTATCGAAATTGTAATGACTGTATCCCCAGACCTCGCCGTCAGGGTTTTCGTTGTCGTTGTAAATATACAGTGCGCACTCTTCGCCGTTTATAAGTACAGGGATCATGCCCATCTGGCTCCATTCGCCGGTATCGTAATCCTCGTAGAAGGAAGTACCGTAATAAGTTACCTTTTCTCCGTTTACGTAGAACCACTTCTCAGGATCAACAAGAGCGAATCTGTCGTTATCGTCGATCATCCAGGTATAGTCTCTTCCGAGATCGAAGTATCTGTCCTCACTTTCCTCGATAAATACGGAAAGCGAAACGCTCATAATATTGTCCCAAAGAGCATCGGAAATCTCTACGCTGTGGTAATCGCTGCCTTCCACTAAATCGATCTCATAGCTTTCGGAAGCGGAATAGTCCGTCTCGTCCTCGTAATCGGGTATATACCAGTCTCCGGCGTACTCCTCGATATCATCCTCACCAAGGTAAGCGAGTCTCCTTGACATAACGGAATCATAAAAATCTGTAATAGCGCTGTCGTAGTTAAGGCGCTCGAAGGATTCTCTTCCGTATTCGTAAAGATCGTAGGACTCGTAAGGGCTGTACGCCATAAGTCCGTGGCCGTAAGAAAAGTCGCTCTCGGTATAAACAACGGAGTTTACAACCGCATTTATAAGTTCGGTCGAATAGTCATTTTTGTAGCTTGTAGCTAAAGTAATAAGGTCAACGGAATCGTTGGTCTCGTAATATCCGCAGTTTCCTCTCGCCTGGAAGTAGGAAACATAATCACCATCGTCTATCAGATCCTTTGCTTCCGTAAGATAATCGATGTAAGCCTGATAAACTTCATCCATCATATCAAGGCGGATAACGGACATAGATCCCACCATACCGTTATTGTTCGAGTCATTCATATAGTCTTTGACGATCTTTTCGCAAAAAGCTCTTACATCGCCGTTCAAAGACTCAAGCCACTCCGTATAGTAGATGCCGATACCGTTTACATAGCTCTCGGCTCCAACCATATAATCGGCATATCCGTCAAGAGCTCTTGCCATCTCAAGAGTACACATATTACAGCAGTCAAAGATCACAGCATCAAACTTTACGCCGGCATTTTCAAGCTCATCTCTTATCTCAAAATCTTCGAGAACCTCGTAGTAATCTCCAAGCTGGTCGTTTCCGAAGCCCGCGGGTATTCCGCCGCCATGTCCCCAGAGTACAAGGGTATAGTTCTCAGCGGGGAAATACTCCTCTCCGAAGGAAATAAAGTCCGCAAGATCTCCGGGGCGGTTCATAGTCGTTTTACCGAGATTCTGTAACATAGTAATTTTATGGTCTTCAACCATAAATCTCGATACCTTCCCGTCAGGTACATCGGGATGTACCCAGTCATTCGCTCCGCCGCATTCAATTACGACATTTACATTATCGGGAAGATACGCATCACAGATCTCGCATATATCTTCGGTAGCCGCACCGCCGTAATACTCGTCCTCGTCCTCGTATTCATCCGGGTCCGGGCTTTCAAGATCCGTTCCCACCATATAGATAAGGAGCGTTCTTCTTGCTGTGGTTTTGTCGAGGCTTTCAAGGATTCCGTTTGGATCCGCATCTTCGTATTCTTCATAGTTGTTGGAATACTGATCTTCAAACTCTTTAACCTTCTGCAGATATTTGGCAATACCTCCGATGGAAACAGCCACCAAAAGAATCAATAACGTCACCGGAATACCTACGGCAAGTCCTATAATAAGACCGATATTTGTCTTTTTACGAGGCTCTTTTTTCCCCTGCTGTGGCGCAGAATGCTGTGCCACAGTCTGCTCGTAAGATATTCCGGCAATTTGCAAAGGCGCAGCCTCCTGTCCGCTTTGAGTTAATTCTTCAGGCCGGGGCAGCTCCTCAGGCTTAGGAAGCTCCGCCTGCTCCGGTTTTACGCTGACGGTATAGGGAGAAAAAGCCTCTATCTTCACACCGCAGGAAGTGCAAAACTTCGCCTTATCATCAATTTTTGCTCCGCAATTTGTACAAAACATATTACTCTCCTAAATCTTCAAACACTGTTACTTCTTCAAGTGTTTTTACAAAAAGTTCAAGGCCCGCCTTATCTTCCTCGCTGAACCTTTCAAGGCTTGGGCTGTCTATATCAAGTACGCCCCAGACTTTTCCGTCTTTATGGATTGGGACTACTATCTCTGAATTTGAGGCGCTGTCACAGGCTATATGTCCGGGAAATTCGTGGACATTTTTAACGAGCTGCGTCCTGTCCTCGGCTACTGCCGTTCCGCAAACTCCTCTTCCGACCGCGATTCTTATACAGGCTATCTTTCCCTGGAACGGGCCCAGCATAAGTGATCCGCCCTTCATCACATAAAATCCCGCCCAGTTAAGGTCTTCAAGGCTCTCAAAAATAAGGGCGGAGGCATTGGAAAGAACGGGTATATAATGCGGTTCATCCTCCGCAAAGGACCGTAGCTGCTCCGCTAAAAGTTTATAATCTGTCATACTAAAACTGCTCCTAAAAACTATTTATACTTCCTTAAAAGATAGAGGAATCCGAAAAGTCTCGCAGACTCTACAAACATTCCTCCGCGGAAGGTAAATGACACCGTGGTGAACTTTCCGTCCTTTGTCTTTCTGGTCTCAAGATGCTCCTTAACAAGTTCTTTCGGAAGTACTATCTCCTCCACATACTCCGCATTCTTTCCGGTGTAGTGGAGCTTTTTGTTAAGAATCTCTTCGTCACCGATGGTTACGATAAGCGGCTTTCCGTTATCTTCGCGAAGAAGGTGGATCTCAAGGATAAGGTCCTTTCCTTCCTCAGCCTTCATATGGTAGGTGAAACGTCCTCCGCTAGTCGCGTACCTTGTGGTTCCGTTAGCGGTAGCTCCTACGGAACCGCCATCCTCCATAGCATGGAGTTCGTCGTTCTCATACTGGCCGTATCCTGGCTGAACAGTATCTATGATATTCTCTCTTCTCTTTTCTTCGAACTTTCTGCGCTCTACGCTATCGTCCGGCGCGTTTTTATCGAGGAAATACCAGTAGATACCGTATCTTTCGTTTGTCTTTAAATAGTGAGGGCCGAAGGTAAGCTTTCTATCGGTTCCGTTTAAGGTAAAGAGAAGCTTTTTAAGATCCTTTTTAAAGTGTGAATCTATATCTGCTATAAACTCGGCTACCGTTCCCTTCTTAACGTTTAAGTACTCGCTCTCTACGATCTTGTTTGTAGGGATCGTAACATCAACTCCGGTCTTTCCGGAAATCTCATTTTCAAATCCAAGGTTTGCGGATAAAAGTACGGGGCCGTACTTAAAGGCAAATACGTTTCCGCAGTCGGGAAGAGACTTTGCAACTACCTTCATATCGAACTTAACGTATACCTTGTCCCCATCGTTCCACTTTCTCTCGATGGAGACGTATCCGTTTTTCTTGAAGGTATCTTTTGTCTCCTTTGCGGTATCTTCCTTATCAAGTCCCTCGCCTTCTACAGAGATCTCATATCCGAAAGCCCAGTCCGGTACACGGAATGAAAGCTTTCTCTTAACGCTCTTTTTGGTCCTGACGGTAAATACTGCTGTATCCTTCTTAGGGAAGTCGGCTTTTTGAACAAGTTTAAGTCCCGACTCACCATCGGTTAATTCGGACGAAAGGTATAAGTTTACGATGATACCCTTATCATCTTTGAAATAAACGCTGCTACCAAGCTTTGTAAAGTTCTCCATACCGCTTCCGGTACAGCACCAGAACTTGTCGAAGGGATCTCCGTAAACCTTAAAGTATCCCGTTGCCATAGGCTGGAAATACATGGTCATACCGGTCTCGGGGTTTTGAGATGAAAGAATGGCGTTGATCAGGGTGTTCTCGTAGTAATCCGCGTACTTTTTGTCCCCTGTGATCATAAAAAGCTTTCTTGTCATCTTCAGCATATTGTAGGTATTGCAGGTTTCGTTGTTGCAGTTTGTTCTCTCCGCATCAAGGATCCTGTCCTCGCCGAAATGCTCCCACTCACTGTTTCCGCCGGTAGCGTAGGTATGTCTTTCAACGACCATATCCCAAAAAGCCTTTACGTACTCGAGATATTTTTCGTCACCAACGGTTAAATATCTGTTAAGAGCGCCGACAAACTTGGGGATGGTGGTATTTGCATGTCTGTTGTTAAGCACATTTGCGGCTCCGGAAGCAACCTTCTTAAAGAGCTCCTCTTCATCAAACATATGAGCAGCCTTAAGATGCTCGGGCTTTTTCGTACACTGATAGAGCTCGTAGAGAGCGTCGTTCATTCCGCCGTACTCGATACTAAGGACCGTTTTGTGGGTCTCTTCCGACCAGCTGCTTGCCCTGTTGTAGGTCCAGTCTCCGATCCCGGAAGCAAGGGTAAGCGCAGGCTCATATCCTGTAAGCTCGTAGGCCGAAACAACACCGTCCAGTATCTTATGCATCGTGTACCAGGGAACCCAGGCCTGCGTGATTATATTGGTCTTTCCCTTTTCAACGTAGTCGAACTGAAGCTCAACATTGTTTAAATCCTGGATCGTTGCGCCAAAGACAAATCCGGGCTTTCCCTTTGAAGACGCCTGACACTCCAAAAGTCCGTCTATAAGAGTCTTTATCTTTGCAAAAAGACCGTCTCTTTCCGCTTTTGTAGCCTGCGCATTAGCGTACCCCTGGGCTGCAGCGGTAAGATAGTGGCCCAACGTATGGCCGCCGATAAGCATATTCTCCCATCCGGAATAACGCATTTTCTTTGGTTTAAGGCCCGCATTCTCGTAGAATCCCGCAAGGAGCCTGTCCGCGTCAAGGCTTAAAAGATAGGCTACATCCTTTCTGAATGCGTTCTCGCAGTACGCATCCTTCATAATTACCTGCCCAAGGCTGTAATCTTTAGACATTTCTTTCTCCTTTTGTATACCTTAGTATAGTATTAAAACTTTTAGATTTATTTTGTTCTTGCAAAAAGAAGTCCGAAGGTTCCGGGGCCACTGTTTACCGCGATGGAAGGAGATGCCTTCCGGCAATAAACATTTTTAAAGCCGACCTTTTTCGAAACCGCATCTTTTATAAAATCAAGATCGCTCTTTGTAAGTCCTACGTATGTAATAAACAGATTCTCCGTATCTATATCCGAAACAGAAGACAGCGTGGAGGTAATATACCTGATCCATGCACGTCTCCTTGAGCCGAAATAAAATCCCGAAAGAGTCATCTTTCCGCCCTTCATCTTTATAACAGGTCTGAACATAATAGCTTTGCAGATGGCAGCGATCCTGTATCCTACCTGTCCCGAGCGGGCGAGATAATCCAGATTGTCTACAATAAAGCTCGTGGAAACCATCTTCTTAAAGCGCTCAAGATACTTTATTATATCATTTGCGGAAAATCCTTCCGACGCCATCTGTGCTGCCTTGATGGCGATGATTCCCTGGCCGCTTGATAGGTGCCCGGTATCAAATACCTTTACGTTATCAAAGGTAGCCGCGCCTTCACAGGCCTTATGATAACCGGTATGAGCGACTCTCGAGGAAATACACATATGCAGTATATTGTTCGCTCCCGAGAGGGCTTTGGCAAAGAATTCCTCGTGGTCAGCTACCGTTGACGCGTGAGTCTTTATCTTGTGGTTACCGCTCATATAATCCATAAGTCCGTCGGAATCTATTTCCTCGCCATCGGCGAAAATACCGTCCTCCGTTTCGACTTTATGCGGTATCACGGCGATTCCGTACTTCTCAAGAAGCGAAGAAGGAATATCTGCGGTACTCTCCGTTGTGATCGCGATATTTTTCTTATGTTTGGTATCATCAAGCCAGGACATACTGTTCTTTACAATATCGTCCCCGGTAAGGGTCATTGTAACGAGCTCCTTGGGAAGAAGCCTCATCAGCTCGTTTTCCAGCTCTCCCGGACTTACGGGCTTAACGATATATCCGTCAAAGCCTTCATCCGCATAGAACTTTTTCATATCGCTTCCGGCGTTTGCGGTAAGGGCTACGAACTTTGATTCCTTCGATACGCCACCCACCTGGTTTTGTATCTTGTGGAAGGCTTCGACTCCGTCCATCTCCGGCATCATATGGTCCATGAATATAACATCATACGAGCTTTCGAGAGTCATTTCAAGAGCTTCCTCTCCCGAAGTTGCCGTGTCCAAGATAACTCTTGTATTTCGAAGAAGCTTTTTCATAACGAGAAGATTTGTCTCATTGTCATCAACCACAAGCACCCTGGCCTTCGGTGCTTCAAAAAGGCATCTGTAGGTTCCCGACATATTTGACTTTTGCTTCTCTTCGAGATTGATATTTCCGATAGCGCTGTAATCGCTGACAGCCTGTGGTATGGAAATAATAAAAGTCGAACCTTGAGTATAAACGCTGTTTACCGTAACGCTTCCGCCCATAAGGTCCGTAAGCTGCTTAACGATAGAAAGTCCAAGTCCCGTACCTTCGATGAACTTGTTTTTCTCCTCATCAACTCTCTTAAAGGCCGTAAAAAGATAGGGCATACTTTCCTTGCGGATACCCATTCCCGTATCCTTTACGGAGTAGACCACCTCAGCGATACCGTCCTTTATGGATGCGCACTGTATCGTAAGAGTTACGGATCCCTTGGATGTGTACTTGATGGCGTTGTTAAGTACATTAATAAGGATCTGCTTGATCCTGACCTCGTCGCCGTAGAGCTCGCAGGGGAGATCGGGCGAAACCTCAATATGAAAATCAAGGCCTTTTTCCTGTGCCCTTATCCAGAGCATACCTACGATCTCAGAAAGCATATCTCCCGGCCTGTATGCAGCGGGGGTGATCTTCATCTGGCCGAGACTGATCTTCGACATATCAAGTATATCATTGATAAGATGAAGCAAAAGGTTACTTGCGGCGCGGATGTTCGTGGCGTTTTCCGCAACCTCGTCGCTGACCTTTTCCCGCAGTATCATCTCGTTTAGGCCGATGATGGTGTTGATAGGCGTTCTTATTTCGTGGCTCATACTTGAGAAAAATCTGTTTTGAGCGCTGTTAAGATCGCTTATCTCCTTTTTTTGCTTCTCGTTACGGATATTGTTTTCCCTGTACGTAAACTGCAGATAAAGGATCACAAGTCCGAGCAGCATCTCGCCCACAAGGAAAAGAGCAACGCTTCTTGTAGGGGCCGAAGGCATTGTAAGAGTCTTTTTGAGGAAATCGTAGCAGAAGACCATAACGCCGTCGGTAACCAATGACACTGCTATAAATACTATCGGGTGCATATAAACGCAAAGAGGGATCACCAGTATAACGGTCATATACATAACCGGATTTAAAAATCCGTTGGCGAAGGAATCGAGAACAAACTCGCTCATTCCGCCGACTATTATAAGCAGCGATACTATAGGAGAGATCCAAAGGAGCTTTCCTAAATGTCTTTCGTAGTCCCGTCTTATAAACAAAAGGATAAACATGGATACTATCATCAGGGAAAAAAGCCCTATATACATTATATGATAGTATTTTCTAAGCTCACCGAATTCCTTGTAATCCGTATAGCTAAGGCCGAAGAGTAGCATCTGAAGTATAGCTCCGGCTATAACGGCAATCCACATCTTGCTGTAGGTTTCGTCGTAGATTGCTGTGTATATAAGGTCCTCGTTTTCGTAAGAACCTTTTTTGTGAAAGAGGAATCGGAAAAAAGTAGAAAAAGATAATCTCATTACTCATTTCCTCCTTCCGGCTCAAATTCAAACACTTCCCCGTAGGATGCGCTTTTCGCAGCAGTTTCATCCTTATCCGTGATATTTACGGCTTCATCTTTTACAGCCTTGGCACTTCCTGTCTCTTCTTTAGGCTTTATAGCCTGCAATACCGACTCATAGAGGGCCATCATCTCTTTATGGGACACTAAAACGGCCCCCATATCTCCCCTCTTTGCGGCTTCTTCCTGCTTTTTGGCAGCCTCTGAAAGCCTGTTTGCTCCGATCATCTTAGAGGAGCTCTTGATGGCATGAACCTGGGTCGCGTAATCTTCAAGTGTTCCAACCTCTAAGGCAGCCCGGATCCTTGTCTTTTTGCCCGCGGACTCTTTATGGTACTGCTCAAGGATCGTCCTGTAAAACTCCGGCTCATCCTGACAATAGTGCATTCCCGCTAAAATATCCACATCTATGGATTTAAGCCTTTCAAAAAGATCGTCCCCCGGATTGCAGGAAGGGATACTTTTTTCTATATCTACCTCTTCATGAAGACCTGTCTGTTCTTCGATTTTCTTAGACGGCTTTGCCTTGCCCTTTACGATAAGAGCAGGAGGCAGAACATGCTTTAACACCCTCTCAAGTTCGATCTTGTCAACGGGCTTAGCGAGGAATCCGTCAAATCCGCTTCTCTTAAACATCTCCCTTGCGCTGCTTACTGAGTTGGCGGTAAAGGCAATGATCGGGGTAACGGATTTTATACGGGTCTGGTCGCTTCTGATCCTCTTCATGGCTTCGACGCCATCCATAACAGGCATCATATGGTCCATAAAGATAACGTCATACTCGTTCTGTCTGCAATACTCTATGGCTTCCTGTCCCGACTCGCAGGTAGAAACGTACATTCCGTATCTGCGGAGCATACCCGACGATACGATAAGGTTCATGGGCTCATCATCAACAACAAGAACGCGAACTCCGGGAAACGAGATCTCTTCGTCATCATCTATCACATCACCGGGCTTGCTGTTTAAAATACCGACTACCGGGAAACAGTAGAAGGGCTTAGGCATAACCCTGACCTTTGAGTTTTTCGGTCTGCAAAGCTCCTCGGGATTCGCAATAACGGTGACAAGTATATTCTGCGCAAGATGCTCAATATAATCGACCGATCCGTTGTACTCCTCCGGTCCAACAAAAAGATGAGTGAGAGTCTTGTTAACAGTAAGCGCCCTTAAAGCATCAAGATTGTCTACTCTGTGCATGGTTACTTTCAGTCCGGTAACCATATTTTTGACCATCTCATCGTAAAACTCTCTTACATGAGGATTGGGATATTTCTCAAAGTGAAGAAATGCGCCGAGGCTGATGGATTCTCTGTCTTTTACCGACATACAGACCGAAGGATCGACTATACGGTTGGGGATGCTGACCTTTACGCAGGTTCCCTCTCCGGGAGTACTGTCGACTATCATAAATCCGCCAAGAGCCTTGGT
>CADATP010000068.1:0-9346 GCA_902790935.1 uncultured Lachnospiraceae bacterium
CGATGACATGAGAAATACCTCCTTAAGAAGTTTAATGAAATGGAGATATTATCTCAGAAATATGGTATCTTAAAAAGGTACTGATGATTGAGGACTTACGAGGACGTTATGTTTACTTTACTTACCCAGGAAGAAGCTAAAGAGAGCTACGGCGATTATAGATACGACGAGGGCCTTGAAAAAGGACTTATCGCCCTAATTAACGCTATAAAGCCATTATGTAAAGACTTCAAATCGCTATATAACTTAGTTATAAGCCAGGAACCCTACGCTGATTTAACTGAGGAAGAGGTAAAGAAGTATTATTGAATTTGCAAACTGTCTTAGCTAATTTAATAAATGCTTAATTTTATTTGCGTAAGATTAGTATTATAATAGTCAAGTACGAAACTTTTTCGTACTTGATTTTTTTTAAGGTATTTTTATGAAGATTCTTTTATAGAGATTATATAGATATCTTACAGGTAGCTTGCGTATAAGGGTTCAATCGAGCACCGTAAAGTAACGTCGGTACTTAGCGAGCTTTTATAAAGCGAGATTAGTACCGCTACGTTACGAGGTCGAGGCGCGAGCCGTGTGCGAGATGAACCCTATATGAAAGCTACCGTTACTAGGATGAAGCAATATACATAATCCACCATAACTAGGATAAAACAATAAACACAATCCACCGAAACTAGGATAGAATAATAAGGAATATGTCAAACACAAAACGCTTTGAAATAGATATGTGCAACGGCCCCCTTCTCGGAAAGATGCTTAAATTCTACTTTCCATTAATGGCCTCCTCCATGCTTCAGCTCGTCTTCAACGCAGCTGATGTTATTGTTGTGGGAAGATTTGCGGGCTCTGAAGCACTGGCCGCAGTAGGTTCAACCTCCGCTCTTATTAACCTTTTAACAAACCTCTTTATCGGACTTTCCGTCGGTGCGAACGTTATGGTCGCAAGATACTACGGAGCGAAAAAAGACGACGAGCTTTCCGATATGGTTCATACCTCGATGCTTACAGCTCTTATAAGCGGCGTACTCCTTACTGTGATCGGCCTATTGTTTTCTGCGCCAATCTTGCGCCTTATGGGTACTACAAAAGACGCCCTTCCTTTAGCCGTAATCTATATGCGCATCTACTTTTGCGGCATGCCCTTTATGATGGTCTACAACTTTGGTGCCGCTGTACTTCGTGCCATTGGTGATACAAGGCGCCCGATGATCTTTCTATTTATATCCGGCGCTTTAAACTTTGTCCTTAACATCATCTTTGTTGTTCCGCTTAAGATGAGCGTTGCGGGAGTAGCCCTTGCTACCATCATATCCCAGGGACTTTCTGCTTTTCTTATTATCCGATGTCTTATTTTATCTGAAGGAGCTTATAAACTCGTTATTTCTAAGCTCCATATAAACAAAGATAAGTTCCTACGGATGATACAGATAGGCCTTCCTGCCGGTGTTCAGGGCGTACTATTTTCTATATCCAATGTCATCATCCAGTCCTCCGTAAACAGCTTTGACGATACCATAATCGTAGCCGGAAATACTACGGGTCAAAATATTGAGGGCTTTGTTTATATGGCGATGAACGCTTTTTCACAGACAGCCCTTAGCTTTTCAGGTCAAAACTACGGCGCTAAAAAGTACGACCGTATCAATAAAGTGCTTTGGATTGCTCTTGCCTGCGTAAGTATAGTCGGTCTTACGATGGGAAATCTTTCCGTGCTTTTCGGAAGGCCACTTTTATCCCTTTATACCGACGATCCTAATGTTGTGACTTACGGACTGCTTAGGATTACATATATTTGTACCCTGTATTTCCTTTGCGGTACGATGGACGTTGCAAGCGGCGTTATGAGAGGAATGGGTTACTCGATCCTTCCGACTATCGTAAGTCTTACGGGAGCCTGCATTTTCCGCATCATCTGGATATTTACCGTATTCGTAAGGCTCCATTCTCTGGAGGTGCTTTATTCCTCTTATCCCATCAGCTGGTTCCTTACCACTGCTGTTCATTTAATCTGCTTTATGGTAGTATATAATAAGCTGAAAAAGAGCTAAAAACGCGCAAAATTTGGTAAACTTATGCGAAGTAGTCTTGAAACGTATGTTCGGGTGTGGTATTCTAATTAGGAGTATGATTTTAAGGCGGTAACCTTATGTTTGCTTTTGCTGAAGGCTTATTGGATGATTTAAATATGGACTCCTGCGTTGTTGACGTGGGAGGTTTTGGCGTTAATGTAAATATTACTTCGAGGACAGCGCTTGAGCTTCCCGGTATCGGTGAGCATGTTAAGCTTTATACCTATACTTCCGTTAGAGAAGACGGTATAAGCCTCTTCGGATTTTTACAAAGAGAAGACCTTTGGATGTTTAAAAAGCTTATTACGGTAAGCGGCGTCGGACCGAAAGTAGCGCTGGGCGTTCTTTCCGCTATGGATGTGGATACCTTGAAGCTTGCGATCATATCCGAAGATGCCAAGGCTATTTCAAAAGCTCCCGGAGTCGGAGCAAAGACAGCCCAAAGAATCGTTATAGATCTTAAAGATAAAGTTTCTTTAAGCGATGAAGCCGTTATAAGCTCCTTAAAAGCCGGAAATAAGGCTTCGGGCGTTGCCAGCGGTGAAAAGCTTAGCGGCGAGATGGAAGATGCCGTAAGCGCTTTGGCTGCTTTAGGTTACAGTATTACGGAGAGCCGAAAGGCAGTCTGCTCTGTTGAAGGGGCTTCGGATATGGACTCAGGATCTATACTTAGCGCTGCTTTGAAACTATTATATTGATCTAAAAAATACGAATCGAAAGACGGATTTCAATGCCGAGAACAATAGAAACCAAATTAACCGAAGAAGATAAAAAAATAGAAAGCAGCTTGCGTCCCCAGACCCTTGATTCCTACATCGGCCAGGACCAGATAAAAGAGAGTATCTCTATTGCAATCGAAGCTGCCAAGGGACGTAAGGACAGCCTGGACCATGTACTTCTTTACGGACCGCCCGGTCTTGGAAAGACGACTCTTGCGGGGATACTTTCCAATGAGATGGGTACGCATCTTAAAGTTACAAGCGGCCCCGCTATAGAAAAGCCTGCTGAGATGGCGGCTATACTTAACAGTCTTCAGGAAGGCGACCTTTTATTTATTGACGAGATACACAGACTTAACAGACAGGTAGAAGAGGTCCTTTACCCTGCTATGGAGGATTTTTGTATTGATGTTATCATCGGCAAGGATTCTTCTTCCTCGAGCCGTTCCGTAAGGCTTCCGCTGCCGCATTTTACCCTCGTCGGAGCTACTACAAGAGCGGGTCTCCTTACAGCTCCTTTAAGAGACAGATTCGGACTTATCTACAGACTTGAATTCTATAATGTACATGACCTTTCAAGGATCATTATGAATTCCGCTGTAAAGCTTGGAGTTACGGTGGATATTGACGGAGCCAAGGAGATGGCAAGGCGAAGCCGCGGAACCCCGAGACTTGCCAATCGTATCCTTAAAAGAGTAAGGGATTACGCTGAGGTTCGATATGACGGAGTTATTACCGGCGAGATTGCTATAGAAGCCCTTGATCTTATGGCGGTAGACAGGATGGGACTTGACCATACGGATCGAAATATCCTAAATACGATCATAAACAAATTTGACGGAGGTCCTGTTGGCCTAGATACTCTTGCCGCAGCTACCGGAGAAGACGCCGGTACAATTGAAGATGTTTATGAGCCTTATTTGATAATCAACGGACTTATTAATCGCACGCCCAAGGGCAGAGTGGCTACCCCGGCCGCTTACAAGCATCTTGGTCTTGCGTAGGATATAGGTATTTGCAGTGTGGGTTAGTTTTTGGAGGTATTTATGTCAGAGAGCAAAGATTGCAAAATTACTATCGGCAGCAAAACGCTTTTGGTTTCCGGGGAATCCGCTGAGCAATTAACAAATGTTGCGGACTACGTTAACGGCAAACTCGATGAGATCAAGAATTCTCCCGGATACGAGAGAATGAGCATGGACACAAGAGAAATACTTTTGGAACTTAATATCGGGGATGATTATGTTTCAACAAAGGCTAAGTACGACGAGCTCCTTATCGAGCTGGCTGAGAAAAACAAAGAATTATACGAGGTTAAAAAGGAATTAGCCTCTGTTAAATCCAATTATGAAATGGCCAAAAATCAGGTCGTTGAGCTTCAAAGTAAAGCTGCGGATACAGCCGCAAAGATTATAAAGCTTGAAACCGAGCTTAAGAAAAAATCAAATTAAGAATTCTGATTAATATGATTTCTGAAAATATTAAAAGTAAAACAAAGCCGGAGCTTCTTGCTCCGGCGGGAAATATTGAATCTTTTTATGCTGTGCTGAAGGCAGGGGCCGATGCCGTTTACATGGCCGGCAGCCGATTCGGTGCGAGAGCATATGCCGATAATTTCTCGGATGAAGAGCTTATAAGCTGCATCCGCTATGCCCATCTTCTTAAAAAGAAAATATACTTAACTGTAAATACCCTGGTTAGAAACAATGAAATGTCTGACCTGGTTTTATTTCTTGAGCCCCTATATGAGGCGGGTTTAGACGGAGTAATTGTTCAGGATATCGGAGTTTTAAAGGTTCTTGGAGAGCGCTTCCCCGGGCTGCTTCTTCACGCAAGTACTCAGCTTTCCGTTACGGGTGCTTACGGAGCAGAGTATTTAAAGTCTCTCGGAGTATCAAGAATAGTACCCGCAAGAGAACTTTCCCTTCCCGAAATTAAGGTTATTAAAAATGCAGGGGTAGAGGTAGAGTGCTTTATACACGGAGCCATGTGTTATTCATACTCCGGAGCCTGCCTTTTTTCGTCCGTCCTCGGAGGAAGAAGCGGAAACCGCGGAAGGTGCGCTCAGCCCTGTCGCCTTCCTTATACTACGGAGTATAAGGAGGATTGCTATCCCTTAAGCTTAAAGGATATGTCTACTATCGGTATTTTAGATAGGCTTATAGATGCCGGTATCGATTCTTTCAAGATAGAAGGGCGTATGAAAAAGAGCGAGTATGCTGCCGGTGTTACTTCCGTTTACCGTAAGGCGATTGACGGATACTTAAAGACCGGATCTTTAAATGTATCGGATGACGACCTTAATACCTTAAAGAATCTTTATATTAGAAGCGAAGTATCCGATGGTTATTACAATAAACGAAACGGTGCCGAGATGGTCAGTATATCGTCACCTTCCTACTCCGGGGCTGATGAAAAACTTTTGGAGTCTGTAAGAGATAGATTTATAAGTTCCGGAATAAAGAAACTTGGTATTTCTGTATTTGCTTCCTTTATAGAAGGAGAAGATGCTTACGCCATAGCTACCTTCAAAGATATAACGGTTTCAGTTAAGGGAAAGATTGTTGAGCATGCCCTCGGAAGGCCTATAGAGGAAGGAGATGTTCTTAAATCCTTTAAAAGAATCGGAAATTCATCCTTTTACTACGAGAATCCGGATACAGACCTTAGCGTTTATCTGTCGGATAATCCTTACTATCCTTTAAAGGAGATAAATGAGCTTAGAAGAAATCTTCTTTCTTTGCTCGAGGATAAGCTGATCGAAAGTAACGGCTTTGATGTTAAAAGAGAACTTGTACAATACAAAGAAAAATCCTGTGAACGGTCAAAAAATCCGGTAAACGGTAAAATAGCTGTCAGCGTTATCGGTGAAGGGCAGCTGCAGGCGGCTTTAAACGAGGAGTCTGTATCAAGGATATATGTCAGCGAAACCCTTCTTACCTGTTTAAAGAATATATACGAGTATTTTAATAAGGGGAAGGATCTCTACGCCGCCTTAGGCTATATAAGACGCGGAGATTCCGAGATGTTTAGAAGCCTTATAGTCAGCTTCCTAAAAGAAGGCTCCTTAAAAGGCGTTTTAGTCCGCAATATAGAAGACCTTGAGTTCTTTAAGTGTCTTAAATCGGAAGGCCTTAACTTTGAAATAGCGGGAGACTATGGGCTCTATTGCTGGAACGATTCATCTATAAGACAGTTTTCCGCAGATTGCGACACCGTAGGTCTTCCTCTTGAGCTTTCCTCCAAAGTTCAAAACGCTTTGGCGGAGAGTAACAACGATGTAAATTTTGAAAAGATGGTTTATGGAAGATATCCTTTGATGCAATCTGCCAACTGCATCTACAAAACGGGATTAAACTGTAAAAAGAAAGCTCCTGAAAAGCTTCACTTTACTTACCTTAAAGACAGAACGGAGAGAAAGATCCCTGTCCTTGCAGATTGTGCCCGCTGCCATAATACCCTTTACAACTCTGTACCCTTAAGTCTTTACAAGTTTATGGCTGATGATAGAGATAATCTAAGCTACAGGCTTGATTTTACAGATGAAAGCAGGGAAGAAACATTAAAAGTACTTAAGTTTTATAAAGAAATTATAGGCGATAAATCCGCCGTAAATCCTTCCTGGGAATACACAACAGGATTTGAAAAGAAAAGCTGCGAATAATGTATTTATTTTTGGAAACCTCTAATTACATATTGGGTGTCTGCACTTTTATTTATGCGCTTTTAAGTATAAGCGGCATCTTTGTAAAAAACGGAAGTTACAAGACTCTTATTTCCGCTCTTTTGGCTGTTATCAATATGATAATAGCTACGGTTGCCTTTGGGCATATGTATCTTGTTAAGGGCGAGATAATTTTTGTCATTATATTTGCCGTTTTATTTGTGGCGATTTTGATGCTGCTGTTTATGACAAAGGCAATCTACAGAGAGTGTGACAGACTGCTTCTAAACAATATGTCAATGCTCTTTACTACGGGGATGATCGTCATCACGCGAATATCAACCCAAAGAGCCATAAGGCAGCTTGCTATATTCCTTATTGTGCTTCTTGTGTGTATGTTGATCCCTCTGATAATCATTAAAGCCGAATTTATCAAAAAGATCACCTGGGTTTACGCCGGTGTCGGGATTTCTATGATCTCGTCGGTTTTGATCCTTGGAGAGGTTATAAACGGGTCGAAGATTACTATTACGCTTTTTGGCCTACGATTCCAGCCCTCGGATGCGGTAAAGATACTGTTTATCTTTTATATGGCCTGTCTTCTTTGGAAGGATATAAACCATATAAAGGTTATCTTAAGCGCCGTAACCTGCGCCGCTTTTGTGCTTGTCCTTGTAATGTCAAAAGATCTTGGAGCTGCGCTGATCTTCGTAATAATCTATATCTTTATGATATATATGTCTACGGGAAATTATATATATCTGATACTGGGAGGAACGTGTTGCACGGTAGCGTCTGTTGTGGCTTACAATCTCTTTTCACATATAAGAGTCAGGGTTTCTATATGGCTTGACCCATGGGCAGATATAGACAATAAGGGGTACCAGATAGCCCAGAGTCTCTTTTCAATAAATGGCGGAGGAGCCTTTGGTACGGGCCTCTTTAAAGGATCGCCCACAAGTATACCTTTTTGTGAAACGGACTTTATCTTTTCCGCTATATCCGAAGAGCTTGGGCTTATCTACGGGGTAAGTATTATCCTTGTTTGCCTTTCATGCTTTGGAGAGATGATGCGACTTAGCTTTCTTGTGCATGATATGTTTTATCGTCTTGTAATATACGGAATTGCGGTTTCGATGTGCTTCCAGACCTTTTTAACCATTGGTGGCGGCGTAAAATTCATCCCTCTTACGGGAGTTACGCTTCCTATGGTAAGTTACGGCGGAACTTCGCTTTTAGTTTCGATGTTTATGTATTTTATTATACAGGGCATATACATAAGACTTCGAAAGCAAAAGGGGCCGGCCCTATACAGGTTCCATAAAAAACAGGAACCGGAAGCTACTAAAGAAAGCGGTAATAATAAGAATATAAAAGCGAATAAAGAACCTTTAAAAAATGGAAACAGAAAATCAGAAAAAGAAGTCTCCGGAAAGTCAAAACCCGGTAGTAGCAAAACTAAATAAAATATATGAATACCTAAAGCCTGTAAAAGAGCTTTCGAGAAATAAGCAGGTTATTATTACGGCTTCTTTTTTCTCCGCAATCTTTCTCGGCATAGTAGTTTATCTGATAGCTTTTTCTGTGGTAAATAAGACCTCTCTTATCGGAAACAGCTATAATAAACAGGAAAAAAATCTCCTGGCCAAAAGCCTTCGTGGAGAGATCGTTTCTTCCGACGGAGTAGTACTTGCATACTCTGAGCTTGACGAATCCGGAAATCAGGTAAGGGTTTATCCCTATGCAGATGCTTTTTGCCATAGCGTAGGCTATTCGGCTCTTGATAAAACCGGAGTTGAATCGGAGTGCAATTACTATCTTTTAAACTCCGGCAGCACACCGCTTCAAAGGGCAAAGCTTGAAGAGCAGGGGATTATGCCCTCGGGAAATACCGTAAACACAACCATCGATTATAATCTCCAGATGACGGCTCATGAAGCTTTAGGGGATAATTATGGTGCAGTAATCGTTACAGAGGTTAAAACAGGAAGGGTGCTTGTGCTTTTATCACATCCTACCTTTGACCCCAATAATATAGCCGAAAACTGGGAAAGTCTTGTTGGAAACGAAGATGAGACGGAGCTTATGAACCGTGCGACCCAGGGTCTATACCCTCCGGGATCCGTATTTAAGATATTTACAGCTTACGAATATATGAAAGAAGGAGGAGATATCCCCGGATATACCTTTGATTGTAACGGCTCCTATAAATACGATGATCTAAAGATAAGCTGTTATCATGGAGAGAGCCATGGAAGTCTTGATTTTGGCTTATCATTTGCAAAGTCCTGTAACTCATCATTTGCAAATATCGGTATGAGCCTTGATGAAATAAGGTTTGAAAACGGATTAAATTCTCTTTTGTTTAACGATTCGTTACCGGCTGTATTTGACAATTCGCCCGTTCCGGAGTCAACCTACGATATCTCTACGGACCATAAACGCATGCAGACATCCATCGGTCAGGGAGATACCCTTGTTTCGCCTTATCATATTAATCTAATAACTATGGCTATAGCGGATGGGGGAACGGTTATGAAGCCCTATACCGTTGACAGTATAGTTAATTTTTCCGGGAAAAAGATTGAAGAAAACTCCCCGCAGGTTTACAGACAGCTTCTTGACAAGGATTCTTCGGATTTTCTTCGGGGACTTATGGAAGAGGTTGTAGAAAAAGGTACTGCTTCTTCTTTAAAGAACGATATCTATACCGTAGCAGGAAAAACGGGTTCCGCGGAATACAATAACCGTGGAGATTCCCACGGCTGGTTTACAGGATATGCGCCGGCCGAAGATCCCGAGATTGCCATAACGGTTATAGTAGAAAAAGGCGGAACCGGCAGTAGCAGCGCGGTCCCGCTTGCAAAGAAGGTTTTGGATAAGTATTTTGC
>CADATP010000068.1:9354-19908 GCA_902790935.1 uncultured Lachnospiraceae bacterium
AGATCAAGTATTTCGCCCATCTCGGATTTTAAGATAGGACGGGAGTAGTTTTGATTATTTATCATAATTACTTCCCAAACAGTATCGTCGTTTAAGGCTACGTGGGAACCGATCTGTGTATCGGCGATCTTGCTCATTAAGGGAAGAAGCATATTTAAGTCGTATTTATCCATGTTTTGCTCGAAGTTTCCGAGTATCTGCAATGGGGTAAAGGCGTTTCTAAAGCTCCTTGGAGAAGCCATAGCGATATAGGTATCCACAATCGACATATATCTGGCAAATCTGTCAATCTTTTCACCTACCATATGATAGGGATATCCGGAGCCGTCGTATTTTTCATGGTGCATTATGACGGCGTTTTTGACGTGTTCATTAAGGTTTGTATCGTTTCTTATAAGCTGATAACCCATAACAGGATGCTTCTTAACGAGAGCGTATTCTTCCTCTGTAAGCTTTCCGGGCTTCCAAAGGATCTCGTCGGGGATTTTCCACTTTCCGATATCGTAATAGAATCCGCAAAGGATCATTATCTTTTTATCTTCGGGAGAGAACTTAAGCCAGTTTGAAAAAGCACCTGCAAGGAGAGCGGCGTTAAATGACTGTGTATAGGTAAGCTCATCCTCGTTGGGAATCATATTGTAAAGGAAATCCAAAAGCTCCCCCTCGGATGTAATGCAGGAAGAGACTTCATTGTAGATTCCCATCAGGTCTTCGGGAAAAATAGAAATACTGTTTTGCAGGTAACTGATAAAAATTCCCTTGAACTTAATCAGGTTTTCATTGTAAACTTTACAGAAACGCTGGAAATGTTCATTAAAATAGAGTTTTTCATTATGTGTAGAAGCGTAATCGGAAGGCTCCATAATGGTAACACACATTACGCCGTACCTTTTTAGACGGTCGATCATAATATCATCGACTTTTGTATGGGCTTCGTAGACGGTTTTTCCGCCGGATTCGACGCTTTCTCCAAGCTCCATGCCACTTTTTAATTCAAGTACAGTTATTACCTTCATTTGTTTACCCCGTGTGGTGTTTTGTACCCTAAAACATTATATCATAGAATAAAATAATGTGATATACTTTAGTTTATGAGAGTGAAATTTAAGTTTTTTCCACAAGTTTATACTTCGGAAGGAATTAATCCCCGCAGGCTTTTCTTTATAAGACAAAAGATTAAAAGAGGCAAGGGCGGGTATTTTATAATCGTTCCGGCTTCAAGAGACGACGAGCTTTTGGAAATAATAGGTTCGGGCGAGCTTAAAAAAAGCATCTACGACGGCAAGAGGCTGATCGTCGGCGGAATCAGCGATGATAAAGAAGACGCTTTTAAACTCGTTGCGCTTATGACCGAGGACTGCAGACGGATCAGGGGAGATCTTAATCTTAAGGAATTTATAGCATGTGGCCAATTCTTTTAAAAATTTTATCAATAATAGGAATAGTTTTGGGCTGCATTGTAGGCCTCATCCTTCTCTTGCTGCTTTTCGTACTCCTTTGTCCTATATGTTATAAGGCTGACGGAGAGTTTCATGGGAAAGACAAAAGAATAAGGGTTAAGCTCAGATACCTTCTTGGTCTTGTACGAGGCGATTACATCTATCCGGAGCCCGGAAATATTGTTTTTAAAGTCGCTTGGTTTACTCTCTACGACAGCGGCGCCGAGGATGAAGTGGAAGACGTAGGCGGAAATGAAAATGTAAGTGAGGCAAATGGCGAAGGCGCGGAAGTTAAAGCTTCAGGTGATACAAGTTCCGTAAGCAAAACTGCCCAAAATGCGGATTCTAAGACTACAACCGCCGCCAAGGAGCAATGCGAAACCGCTGATGCCGGAGCGAAAGCTGCAAATGGCGAAGGCACGGAAATTAAAGCCTCAGGTGATACAAGTTCTGTAAGCAAAACTGCCCAAAATGCGGATCCTAAGACTGCAAACGGCGAAAATGCTACAAGTAGCGAAAAAACTACAAACGGCGATAATACTGCAAACGGCGAAAAAACCAAGAAAAAAGAACCTCTTAAGAGCCCGATTTATTATATAAAGAAAGCTTTTGAGAACTTTAAGCATAAGATTATCGCAAAGATAAAGCTTCTTTATAAGGAATTTAATTTCTATAAAAAGCTTTTATTCCACGAGGATACCCAAAAGCTCTTGTCCACATTTAAAAAGCAACTTATAAAGATCTTAAAGGTTTTAATCCCCAAAAAAGGACGCTGCAATATAGAATACGGAATGGACAGTCCCGATACCACGGCTTATATTTTTGGAGTTTATTCACTTCTTTTCTTTAAGAAAACGAAACGATATGTTGTGATCCCGAATTTCGACCAAAAGTGCCTTGAGGGAGATTTTGAGATAAAGGGATATTTTAATATTTTCAGTATACTTATTAAGGCGCTTCCTATTATTCTTAGCAAAAAGCTTCGTCTTACAAAGGCAAGGATCGACAGACATTTTGAGAATATGGAGAAGGCCAAGAGAAAAGAAGAGAAGCGCCACGAAACTATGCTGGGGGCCCTTGAAGAAGAGTACAGCGTCTCTTAAATACAAAATACTTTACATAACCAAACAAAAATTGTATCATAAAAATAGTATGTTACAGCTAACTTAGGAGGGAAAAATGGCTGACAGAGAGAATAATTATAAAGACGTTATATCTTCGCTTATAGGCGGTATGGAAGGCGTCCTTTCCACAAAGACCGTTGTCGGAGAGCCTACAGTTATCGGAGATACAACGATTATACCTCTTGTTGATGTTTCTTTTGGAGTTGCAGCCGGAGCCGGAGCCAACAATACCAAGAATTCAAATAACGGTGTCGGAGGTATGGGAGGAAAGATGTCTCCCTCGGCTATACTTGTTATTCACGACGGAAATACAAGGCTTATTAATGTAAAAGATACCGATGTACTTACAAAAGTACTGGATATGCTGCCTGAAGTAGTTAATAAGATTACAAAGCCCAAGAAGGGTGAGGTTACAGATCAGGAAGCCAAAGATGCGGCTTTCCCTGAAGAGAACTTATAAACTGCTTCCGATTTACGGGGGTGTTTTCTAAATGATAGATTGGGAAGAAATAGAGAAGGAAGACTCCGAAGAGGAGCTTAAAAAACTAAAGATCTTTCTATTTGAGGAAAACTTACGTATTGCCCAGGAGAAAAAGCGTCTTGAAGAGGAACGAGCCCGCCTCGTTAAGCTTCAGGATGATTTCTTAAAAGACAGGGTTGTCCTCAGGGATGAGCTTGACGAGCTCAATCGCCGTACTCTTGCAGAGCGCAAGCGCCTTAAAGAGGAGAATATGTTTTTTGATAAGAAAATGGAGATCCTTACAGAGGGGTTCAGGTCCTTAGAGGAAGACAGACGTAAGTTTGAAAGAGAGAAGAAGGCATATCTCGAGAGAATAAACCGTGCGGAGTCCGAGGCGAAGAATGCGGACGCGAGTAACGTGGCGGAGTTTCTCTTTAGAGGTATCGGCGGAAACTCTCTTGGACTTAGAAAGAGATATAAAGACCTTTTAAAGATATTTCATCCCGATAACCTTTTCGGAGATTTGGAGCTTTCGCAGGCTCTTACTAAAGAATTCCAGAAGAGGAAAGAGCTTTAAAATAATATTATGCAAAACAAAAAGGACAGCTGGTCGGCTGTCCTTAAAATTTGCCATTTAATTAAGCACGCTCTACAGCGCCACTTCTGAGGCATCTGGTGCAAACGTGAAGACGCTTGTTTCCGCCGTTCACTTTACACATAACGCTCTGTACATTTGACTTCCAAATAGCGTTGCTTCTTCTATGAGAATGGCTGACATTGTTACCAAAGTGAATGCCCTTGCCACATACATCACATTTTGCCATGATATAACACCTCCTTGCAGGGATTTAGTATTCTTTTTAAACACAACATTGATATACTAACAAAAATGTTAAATAAATGCAAGATTTTTTTAACAAAAATTTTTTTGTTTCCTTTTTTAGAAAAAACTGTTATAGTCTAAGGTGTATGTGCCAAATCAAAGGAGGTAACATCTATGAAGAATTCATCAGTGAATACTCATATGGGAAACATTACGGTTGACAACGACGTTATTGCCCAGTTTGCAGGCAGCGTTGCCATCGAGTGCTTCGGAATTGTAGGCATGGCCGGATTCAATGTACGTGACGGCCTCGTAAAGCTCCTTAAAAAGGATAGCTTGAGAAGAGGTATTAACGTATCTGTTCGCAATCATAAGCTTGTACTTGATTTTCATATTATTGTTGCATACGGCGTCAGCATAGTGGCAGTTTGTGAAAACCTTATGGAGAACGTCAAGTACCGAATCGAAGAGTTTACGGGACTTGAAATAGAAAAGATTAACGTCTATGTTGAGGGCGTTAAGGTGATTGATTAAGGAGGAACTACTAACGTGGGCGCAAATCAGATTGATTCCAAGCTTTTGGCTAAAGTGTTTATTGCCGGCGCAAAGAATCTTGAGGCTAATAAAGAATGGATAAATGAGCTTAATGTTTTCCCGGTTCCCGACGGTGATACCGGAACAAATATGACAATGACTATTATGTCCGCAGCCAAGGAAGTAAGCGACCTTGGAGCAGAGCCTGATATGGCTTCTCTTTGCAAGGCTATTTCCAGCGGATCCTTACGCGGAGCAAGAGGAAACTCGGGAGTTATCTTATCCCAGCTCCTTCGCGGATTTACAAAGACCGTTAAAACGGAAGAACTTATCACGATTCCTTTGATGGTTACCGCTTTTAACAAGGCTGTTGAGACTGCTTATAAGGCTGTTATGAAGCCTAAGGAAGGTACTATTCTTACCGTAGCAAGAGGTATGAGCGACAAGGCCAACGATCTTGCTGAGGCAGGATGCGATGATATGGAGAAGTTCTGCGAGCAGATCTTAGAGCACGGCAAAGTCGTTCTTGAACAGACTCCCGAGATGCTTCCCGTATTAAAAGAGGCCGGTGTTGTTGACTCCGGCGGACAGGGACTTATCCAGTTCCTTCAGGGCGCTTTTGACGCTTATCTCGGCAAAGAGGTTGACCTTACTATCGGAGAGCCCGCTGCCGAGGAAGAAAAAGAGGAAGAAGTTAAATTCAGGTACCTTTACAGCGTTGAATGTAAGGTTAAGCTTGAGAGAAACTTCATCCCCAAGAATGAAACGGATTTAAAGGCTTATCTCGAGTCCGTAGGTGAGTCTGTTGTACTTATTAATGACGGAAGCGAGCTTCATATTCATATCCACACCAATGAGCCGGGACATGTTCTTTCCAAGGGACTTAAGTACGGCTCTCTTAACGAAGTAAAGGTTATTAACAGAGCTCTTGAACAGGACAGCGACTCCAAGGAAGAGGAAAAGCCCGCATTTAAAGAGCCCGCAAAGCCCTTTGGATTTATTACCGTTGCTGCCGGAGACGGACTTGTTGAAATCTTTAAGAGCCTTGGCGTAGATTATGTAATTGAGGGCGGACAGACCATGAACCCTTCAACCGCTGACTTTATTGACGCGGCTTCGAAGGTTAATGCAGAGACGATCTTTATTTTACCTAACAACAAGAATATCATTCTTGCCGCAAATCAGGCTGCAGAGCTTGTTACCGACAAGACCCTTCTTGTAATCCCTTCAAAGACCGTTCCTCAGGGTATTACAGCTGTTATCAACTTTATCGCAGACCTCTCCGCTGATGAGAACGAGGCTACGATGATGGAAGAGATTAAGAACGTTAAGACCGGACAGGTTACTTATGCGGTTCGTGATACTTCTATCGACGGCAAAGAGATCCATAAGGACGATTATATGGGACTTTCCGACAGCGGACTTGCTTCGGTCGGAACCGACAAAAACAAAGTTATCGAAGAACTCGTTGATTCTATGGTAGATGATTCTTCCGAGCTTATCAGCATCTATTACGGCCAGGACGTTACCGAGGAGGAAGCTACTGCAGTTTCCGAGATGATCCAGGCTAAGTATTCCAAGGTCGATGTTGAGCTCCAGCCCGGCGGACAGCCTGTTTACTACTATATGATCTCTGTTGAGTAAGTGGTTTGCCAAACTACGTACAATTTGATTTAATAACAGGAGGAAGCTTAAAGTTTCCTTCTGTTTTTGTATAAAGGTTTATATATGAACTTAGGTACCGACGTTTCACACTTAAAAGGTGTCGGAGAAAAGACAGCGGCTCTTTTCAAAAAACTAAATATTCAAACCTACGAAGATCTATTTTCGTATTATCCGACCGATTACATCAGGTATAATCCGCCTGTGTCTTTTTCAGACCTTAGGGCCGGAAGCGTTTTTACCGTTCGCGGACTGGCGGCTTCCGTCTCCGGACCCGTAAAGGCGGGAAGGTACAGTATTATTACCGTAATTCTTAAAGACGGATTAAATACCCTTGAAGCTGTTTTCTTTAATCAGCCGTTTATCAAAAAGGTTATTAAAGTAGGCGGGTATTACATTTTAAGGGGAAAGATAGTTCAAAAGGGTGCTAAGCTTATCATGCAGTCCCCTAAGCTATTTAAAGAGGATGAGTACAGAGAGCTTGTTAAATATCCGCAGGCTAAGTATTCCCTTACAGCAGGTTTATCTTCAAAGACTGTTTCGAAGGCTCTTAAAGCTGCATTTACAGGTGCGCAGTGGCCGGAGGAATGTTTCCCTAAAAAGTATCTTGAAAGCCTGGATCTTCCTTCTCATAAGGATGCCATAAGGCTTATACATTTCCCGGAATGTGACGAAGATATAGCTTTTGCGAGAAGAAGGCTTTCTTTCGAAGAGTTCTTTTATTTTATTATGCTTCTTCGTAAGAATAAACAGATCAGTGTATCTACTCCCAATAACTTCAGGATGATAGAAACTGCTGAAACTAAGAGATTTCTTGAAAGCCTGCCTTTTAAACCTACAGCCGGTCAAAAAAAGGCCTGGAAGGATATCCTTGATGATATGTGCGGTGAAAGGTGCATGAACAGACTCATCCAGGGTGACGTGGGAAGCGGTAAAACGCTTATAGCGCTTTTATCCTTACTTCTTGCCGCATCTAACGGGTACCAGGGGGCACTTATGGCTCCTACGGAAGTTTTGGCAGTTCAGCATTTTAAGACTGTTAACGAATATATCTCTAAGTACGGCCTTATCTTTAAACCTGTTCTTTTAACGGGACAGATGAAAGCTGCGGACAGAAGAGAAGCTCTCGCAAAGATAGAAAGCGGTGAAGCGAATCTTATCATCGGAACCCACGCTCTCATACAGGAAAAGGTTTCATACAAAAATCTTGCTTTAGTCGTTACGGACGAACAGCACAGATTCGGTGTCCGTCAAAGACAGGCCCTTGCCTACAAGGGAAAGGAACCTCATATTCTTGTTATGAGCGCAACGCCGATTCCGAGGACCTTAGCTATAATCATTTACGGAGATCTGCAGCTTTCTGCGATCCACGAGCTCCCTGCAGGAAGAAGTGCTATTAAAAACGCTGTTGTCGGTACGTCCTACAGGCCTTCTGCTTATAAATTCTTTAAGGATCAGATAGCACAGGGACATCAGGTTTATGTTATCTGTCCCAAGGCTCTTAGCGATGAGGAGGATGACGGAGAGCTTGAAAACGTTGTAGACTACGCTGCAAAGCTAAGAGAGATCTTGCCCGGTGTTAATATTGAGCATCTAAACGGCAAGATGAAAGCGCAGGAAAAGACGGATATTATGCAGAGGTTTTCCCGGGGTGAAACTGATATCCTTGTATCTACAACGGTAATAGAGGTCGGGATCAACGTCCCCAATGCTACGGTTATGATGATCGAAAATGCCGAAAGATTCGGCCTTTCTCAGCTCCATCAGCTCCGTGGTCGTGTAGGTAGAGGCAGCGCCCAAAGCTATTGTATATTTATTTCATCCAAAGAAGATGATAAAATAATGGAGCGCTTAAATGTCCTAAAAAGCACAAACGACGGCTTTAAGATAGCTTCAGAGGACTTAAGGCTAAGAGGCCCCGGGGATTTCTTCGGAGTAAGGCAAAGCGGCGAATTCGCCTTTAAGATTGCCGATATCTACTCGGACAGCGATCTTTTAGAGAGTGCCGGAAATCTTGTGGATGAAATCTTAAAGGATGACCCGAGGCTCGAAAGAAGCGAAAACAGGCTTATTAAAGAGCAGGTAGATTATTTCTTTGAACACTCGGAGCTTTTTACCAGTATTTAAGCGTTTTTGCGCTTTATATAAACTTAAGGAGAGAGAATTAATATGTCTAAAATAGCGGTTGTAACCGATTCAAACAGCGGAATTACCCAGGCGGAAGGAAAAGAGCTTGGAATTAATGTAATTCCTATGCCTTTTATGATCGGAGAAAACGAGTTCTTCGAGGATATCAATCTTTCACAGGATGAATTTTACGAAAAGTTAAAGGGCGGAGAGAATATTTCCACAAGCCAGCCGAATCTTACGGTTGTAGGAGACCTTTGGAGAGAGCTTTTAAAGGAGTATGACGAGATAATCCATATCCCTATGAGCTCGGGACTTTCGGGTTCATGCCAGAGCGCTTATATGCTTTCGCAGGAAGATGAATTTGACGGAAAGGTATTTGTTATCGACAATCAGCGTATTTCCGTTACACAGCGCCAGTCGGCGATAGATGCAAGAGACCTTGCAGCAAAGGGATTTTCCGGACAGGAGATCGCCGATATCCTTATAAGGGATAAGTTTAAGAGCAGTATTTATATTATGCTTGATACTCTTTTTTATCTTAAAAAGGGCGGAAGGATCACACCGGCTGCCGCAGCCATCGGAACTCTTTTAAAGCTTAAGCCCGTTTTACAGATCCAGGGCGAAAAGCTTGACGCTTTCTCAAAGGCAAGAACATCATCCATCGGAAGAGACCAGATGATAAATGCTATCAAGAATGATATTGAGACCAGATTCGGCGGACTCGAAAAAGCAAAGGAAAATGTTTACCTTGAGATCGCATATACCTACGATCTCGCTGCTGCAGAGGATTTTAAACAGCAGGTTCTTACGCATTTCCCCGGATTTGATATTGTGGTTAATCCCCTTTCACTTTCCGTTGCCTGCCATATAGGACCCGGAGCCATAGCTCTTGCTACATGCATGATCACACCTGAATTAAAGTAGTTTCAAAGGGAGGAGATAAAATGGGACTTAAAGTAACCGATCTTTCTAAAAAGTATGGAAATAAGACTGTTGTTGATCATATCTCTTTTGAGATGGATAAGCCCGGTGTGTATGCACTTCTCGGAACCAACGGTGCGGGAAAGACAACATCGATCCGTATGATACTGGATATGCTTGATAAGGATACCGGTGAAGTACTTTGGAACGGCAAGCCTCTTAGCTTTGATAATTGCAACATCGGTTATCTTGCTGAGGAAAGAGGCCTTTATCAAAAGTATCCCTTGATGGACCAGATCATTTACTTCGGAGAGCTGCGCGGCGTCTCCAAGGCTGAACTTGAGAAAAAGATTAAGTACTGGTCCGGAAGATTAAAGCTTGATGAGTATTTGTATCCTCAACCCACTGTAGTAAACGGACGCAAGATAAAAGCCAAGCCCAAGAGTCCCGATCAGCTCTCAAAAGGTAATCAGCAAAAAATTCAGTTCCTTATCGCCATGCTATCAGATCCCGAGCTTTTGGTTCTGGACGAGCCTTTTTCAGGACTCGACCCCGTAAATACCGATATCTTAAAGGATGTTGTAAGAGAACAGATCGATGCCGGAAAATATATCATCATGTCCTCCCATCAGATGGCTGTTGTTGAGGAATTTTGCACCGATATAACGATACTTTCCCGTTCAAAGGCTATTGTTAAGGGAAATCTCAACGATATCAAGAAAAGCTACGGAAGAGTTAAGCTTTCTCTTAAATGCGAGAGCGATGTATCTTCCTACATTAAAGAACTTGGAATCGAAATCCTTTCCGAAAAGCTTGACCAGAAGCTGACCGCTCACTGACAGCGTCTCATTCAGGATTCCATTGATCTGATCATTGGCTGCCTGGGATTCATTTGTCAAAGACCAGCGGGTTTTGCCTGCCTTTCTGGTAGGAAGCGTAAACAACGGAACAATGATGATGCCGACCAGAGCCAGAATCCAGTTCTTTTGGAACATCGCGATTGCGGCGATCACCAATGTAATGACATTGGAGAGGATGCTGGTGAAGGTATTGGCGATCACTGTCTGAACCCCGTCGATATCACTCGTCATCCGGGTCACGATATCACCCTGATTGTTTGTCGTATAGAAGCGCTGGGACATCTTCTGCAGGTGCGCGTACATCTGGTTCCGCATATCATACGTGATATGCTGGGCAATCCAGGTATTGATGTAGCTCTCCGCCACACCGATCAGGTTTGCCAGGAACGTAACCGCCAGCGAAAGGACAATAAAGAAGATCAGTGCCTTCAGATCCCGGTTGATCAGGCCCTCATCAATGATCTTGCCGGTCAGGATCGATGGCAGCAGGCTCAGGAAAGACGAGGCAGCAATGCAGATCAGAACCAGCACAAGCTGCTTCCCGTAAGGTTTCAGGTAAGAAAAGATGCGTTTCAGCAAAGCCGGCGTAACGGACGGCTGG
>CADATP010000069.1 GCA_902790935.1 uncultured Lachnospiraceae bacterium
CTGTGATGACGTTGCCAAGATCATCGACATCATCGGCGGCGTGCCGATCAATATGCCGTTCACGATGGTCTTTGAGGCGGATAAGGTCATCTATGAGGGAGAACAGACCCTGAACGGTCAGCAGTCGGAGTGGCTGCTGCGCTTCCGTCACGGCTATGAATACGGCGATATCGGACGTGTGCAGGGGCAGCGCCTGTTCCTTGCAGCGGCGACGCCTACGTTTTCCGACAGGAAAAGCGGGACGAACCTGCCGTCCTTCCTGGCAAAGGCGCCCACAATGTCCTTGGAACCGTCTGTAGAGCCGTTTTCCACTATGATGCATTCCCAATCCGTAAACGACTGGGCCATAACGCTTTCCAGCGTTTCCGGAAGGTACTTCCCAAGATTGTAGGAAGGGACTATGACACTTACTTTCGGCATAGAAGATGATCTTTCACTTTGAGAAGAAATTCCAGCAGGGAGGCTTTTCCGCGCCTGTAATGCGCCCTAAGCCAACGGTAACGGCGGGTGCGGAAAAGATACAGGTCTTCTCCGGCAAACACCTGGGTAACAGGCGCATAGCCAAGATTGGGATTCTCTATCACAGCTTCTATCTCTGCCGTAATGCTGCCGGATTCACGGACGGCAAGGAGGCTGTTCCTGTCATTGAGAAGGAAAAGGGCATCCTGCGGGCCGCTGCCCACATTGGTGACCATATAGTGTACGATATATGCATCCCTCAGATAGCGTATTCCGTTCTGAACCTCGCAGTTCCACTGATGGGGAAGAAGTGCTACGGGATGGTCGAATGCGGCGCAGGTCTTGGCAAGGGAAGGCTGGTCAGGCCTTATTCCTGCCTCATATCCGGCCAGATAATTATCCTGCCAGGCCTTGAAGAATGCGTGATTCTCTGGAGTATCCTTCACAAGCATCACCCCGGAATTGAAATACCAGTTTTCCCTTGAGGCGTCAAATCCCAGTTTCCGGCACATATTTACGGTTGCCTCATAATGGGGATGCTCCGGGAAATGGCTGTGAAGATCCGGACAGGCGGCAAGAGGTGCCTCCACGGCATCTATGCCGTCAAGGGGACGGGCCACAATTGTATCGGCGTCTATGAACAGGAAATCCCCTTCAACCAGGCTTCTCATCCCGGTTTTAAGGAGGCGGGAGCGCTTCATGGGCGGGATATCGGCCGGAAAATCCTGCCTTATCACCCTGTCAAAGAGACTTTGGAGCGCCGGCGTGACAATGGTGTCAGAATCCGTGAGCAGTAGCATTACGGCCGACGGATTGCGCCTTCTGGCCGATGTTGCGCTCACAAGGATCTGCTCCGTGTAAACATCGGCTGGGGAACTTACAAGGATATATAGAAGCTGTGTTTTCATCGCTTTAACTTACTTTTCACATAGGCCTTCTCCCCTTCCGTAAGGCCCACCTGCCAGATGGAAGTGGCCATAGAGACGGCGCCAAGGGCGGCGGTTACAAGAAAACGCCACCACGCGGCCGGAAGGACCTCCGGGATGAAAGATATGACGATGAGCGTCATGAGCCCGGGCGCCAGGGCGGGCCACAGGCCCTTCCTCCAGTAATCTCCAAGCGGAAGGCCCGTTTCCTTATGGGCAACACGCATCATCACAACGGCCTTGACTATGTAGATTACGGCAAAGGCCGCAACTCTTGTAACTCTCGAGCTTCTCTTTTGATATTTCAGGATCTCGGCGAGAAGCTCCTGCGTTGATTTTTCATTGGCAGAGCTTTTCTTTTCCGGCGCGGGAGAGGTATTTTCACCCGCAGGGGCAGTCTTTTCTACATCTGTAACATTGTTATCCATAAAAACCCTCCTTTTAAATAAAACCTTCCCTCCAAGTATAGCACAATCTGTAGACTTTGACTAAATGCGGGGCTATGTCTATAATATTTCATTATGATAGAAATTAATGAACGGATATCGGTATTACAAAGCAGCGAAGAGCCTGTCCTTTCCGCGGACGTATACGTTATAAAGGGCGACAGGTTCAGCTATATAGTGGATGTGGGAAGTAATGACGAGGCTCTTACGCTTGTTAAAAGCATTCCAAATAAAAAGATCGTCATAACGCATTTCCACGAGGACCATACGGATAATCTGGGGCGCCTTGATATTCCCGACGAGGATATTTTTGTCGGAGGCTATACCCGTAAATACACCGGAAAAGGTACGGAGGTAAAGGAAAAGATTGTGATCGAGGATGGGGTAAAGATTGTTATCGCGCCCCTTCCCAACAGCCATGCCAAGGGGTCACTCTGCGTAACCGTTGGAGATGAATATCTGATCATCGGCGACGCCTTTTACTCAAGTTCCAAGGGTTATAGCGTATCGCTCCTCGGAGAAGAGATAAAAACTCTGAAAAGCCTTGAGTTTAAAGAGGTGCTGATGAGCCATAAACAGCGCATGCACCCGAGGGAGATTGTTATCGGAAGCCTTGAAAAATTCTTTGCCCAAAGAGAAAAAGGCATCCCCTATATTCCATTCGGCTAGAAATTGTAATATAATTTGCCCATGAAAAAAATACTTAACTTTCTCAAAAAAGAGCTGATGCTGACGCTTGCCGTGCTGGCGGCAGTTATTTCTTTATTTATCACTCCCCCCGACAGGGAGCTTATATCGAAGATCGACTGGCATACCCTGGGTATGCTACTTATGATGCTCTGCGTTTTGGAGGGCTTTAAAAAGGAAAATGTCTTAAGACCCGTTGTAGGGCTGGCTTCGAAGCTGAAGACTATGACAGCTCTCTCGCTTTTCCTTATTTTTGGCGTATTTTTTACATCAATGTTTGTGACGAACGATGTTTCCCTTATCATCTTCGTACCCCTTACGATCCTGCTCTTTAGAGGCGGCGGCAAGGAAAAATACATCCTTCCCGTAATATCTATGGAAAATATCGCTGCTATCAGAGGCTCGCTCCTTACACCCTTCGGCAGCCCGCAAAACCTCTTTCTCTACGGAAGAGCGGATGTTAGCGTCTGGAGATTTATGCTCCATATGCTACCGCTTAATCTGATGTCGGCGGTACTCCTCGTCATCTTCGTACTTGTTCTTTACAGAAAAGACTTAAAGGAGCCCATCGTCCAAAGCGGCGAGGACGAAGGCTGGTCAAAAGAGGGAAGAGCAAGAAGGATCACATACCTTGTACTCTTTGCACTTATAATCTTTGTGATCGTAAGCCGTACAAAGTATTGGTATATCGCGGTGGGAATCGTGCTTATCGGAATCCTTATCGCAGACAGAAGGATTTTCTTAAGGGTCGATTACATACTCCTTGTGACCTTCCTTTGCTTCTTTATATTCTCTCAGTCAATCGCGGGAAATGCGCAGATTGCAGAGTTTTTAAAAAAGGTGGTAACGGGACGCGAGTACTGGATCACCATCGCCGTCAGCCAGGTCATATCCAATGTTCCGGCTTCCATCGTTTTGTATCCTTTCTCGGAGAATTTCGCGGGACTTATATACGGCGCAGATACCGCGGGTCTTGTCTCCCTTATAGGCTCTCTTGCCTCCGTCATCAACTACCGTATCTACGTAAGAGAGTACCCCGGAAAAGGAAAAGAATTTGTCAAGGTATTTACTCTTGTCAGCTGGGCATTTTTCGCGATAGTTGTAATGCCGGGATTTTTCCTGAGCAAATGGAGATTTTTTTAGCAGTGTGTTAAAATGAAAAAGTAACCGGGTTTCATGTCTTAAGCTTAAGAGGGAGCTTAGTCAAATGAGCGTCAGCACGGGAGAGAGAATGAAAATCACAATACTTGGAGCCAGGGGTTCAGTTCCTGCCGAGGGAGAAGATATGCTCGAATTCGGCGGGGCTACTTCCTGCGTTTTAATTCAGACAGGGGATGACTCTGTCTTTTTTGATGCCGGAACGGGAATCATGAAATGCCCTGATATAGGAAACAGCCGGATATCACTTTTCTTGACACATCCGCATATAGATCATCTGATGGGCTTTCCCTTTTTTCCCTGCATAAACGAAAAAGACAGGATCATAGATATCTACGCTGTAAAATCGGGAGATGAATCCGCTAAAAAGCAGTTTGCAAACCTTCTGTCGCCGCCTCTTTGGCCCGCCAGAGCGGAGGACTATCCGGCGGATATAAGGTTCCACGATATAACCTTCCCCGTAAAGGTAGGAAATGCGGTGATCACAGGAATCCCTTCGGTTCATCCCGGGGGAGGATGGGTTTATAAATTTGAGTGCGGCGGAAAAAGCGTCGTTTACGCTACAGACTATGAATATGACGAAGGAAAAGTCGGAGAATTAATTGACTTTGCCTTCGAAACGGATCTTTTACTTATAGATGCGCAGTATACGGAAGAAGAGTTTGAAAAAAAGCGGGGATTCGGGCATTCGTCCCACATCCTTGCTTTGGAGATAGCTAAAAAGTGCAGGGCAAAGAAAGTGCGTTTTGTACACCACGATCCGACACATACGGATGAATTCCTGCGCAAAATGGAGGCACAGGTAAAGGCGGAAAATACGTCCTTTGCCAGAAGAGGAGAGGTGATAGATTTATGAGCGATACAGAAAGATCAAACATCATTAAAGGAAGCAACATAACCAATGATCCAGCCTTCCTAACCGGCGGTTACAGCATAGACCGTATGATAAAGATCGCACTGGACCTTTCTGCGGAAAAGAATTTCGACAATCTGATGCAAAAGATCCTCTTAGAGGCGATGGATATCTGCCACTGCGACGCGGGAACGGTGTATGTACTTGAAGATGACTACCTTCATTTCCATACTGTTTATACGAGATCTCTCGGAATCCCTATGGCGGAGCAGAGCCGCAACGCGAACCTTCCCCCCGTTAAGCTCAGCAGAAAAAACGTCTGCGCCTGCGCCGCGATCGACAATAAAAAGATAAATATCCCCGATGTTTACGAATCAAAGGAGTACGATTTCTCCGGGGCTCAAAAGTACGATGCCATAACCCACTACCGCACAGGATCCATGCTTGTAATGCCGATGAACGATGAAAAGGGCGAGATAATCGGCATTCTGCAGCTTATAAATTCCCTCGATAAGGACGGCAAGATCATCCCCTTCGATCCTGCTTACGAACAGATAATATCGGCCCTGACTTCCCTTGCGGCAGTCAGCTTAAATAACCATCAGTTAGCTCAGGAAGTATACGATCTCTTACATTCCTTCGTAGAGGTAATGGTAGATGCCATCGATGCGAGAAGTTCCTACAACGCCAATCACACAAGAAGTATGGTAAGATACGCGGACAATTTCGTGGAGTGGCTGAGGAAGGGGAATGGGGATATCGACTGGAAGTTTACGGATGAGTCGAAGGACGCTTTTCTTATGAGCATCTGGCTTCACGATATCGGAAAACTCATCGTCCCTCTTGAGGTACTTGATAAGCCCGACAGATTGGGAGCTCTTAAGGCGCCTCTTAAGAGTAAGATCGAGATAGCTATCCTTAAAGAAAAGGTGGAAAGCCTTGAGAATCCGGAAAAGAAAGCTGAGTGCGATGAAAAGACGGCTAATCTTAAAAAGGCCTGGGAAGTAATAGAATCCGCCAATAACGCGGGGTTCCTTCCGGATGAAAAGATAGAAGAGCTTAAAAGATTTGGCGAAATCGTATGTAAAACGGCGGACGATAAGGAGGTCCCTCTTTTAGATGAAAAGGAACTTGAAGCGATCACAATACGAAAAGGCACGTTAACCGATGGTGAACGCGCTCAGGTACAGAGTCATGTAGTTTATACTTCGAGAATGTTAAACAAGATGCTGTTTACGGGGACATATAAGAATGTACCGTTCTGGTCCGGATCGCACCATGAATTCCTTAACGGTAAAGGCTACCCTAACCACCTAACGGCGGAAGAGCTGCCCAATGAGTCAAGACTTCTTACTATAATAGACGTTTATGATGCGCTGACCGCCGAGGACAGACCGTACAAGCCCCCCATGCCTCCCGAAAAAGCTTTCTCGATACTTGAGAGTATGCGAGATGACGGCCAGATAGACGGAAAACTCTTAGAGCTTTTCAAAGAAAGTAAGGCATGGGTCAGGGAGTAGTGCGGTTTATTCCATAGATCCGAGCAGCTTATATAAAAGTCTGTAAAGGTCTTTGGCATCCTGCTCGTCAAGCTTGGAACAACCGGACATCTGGTACGGAACGATAACCGCCTTTTCGCGAAGAGCCATTCCTTCGTCGGTAATCTTTGCAATAAGGACTCTTTCGTCGGATTGACAACGGTTACGCGTAATAAGACCGCGGCACTCGAGATTTTTAAGCACAGGAGTAAGAGTGCCGCTGTCTAAGTACAATTTTTTTCCGAGATCCTTAACGCTGATCTCTTTATCTTCCCACAAAACCATTAAAGTAATATATTGAGTGTACGTAAGATCCAGCTCTGTCAAAAAGGGATGATACCTTTTGATGATCTCTCTGGACGCGGCATACAGCGGAAAGCATATCTGATTTTCGAGTTTTAATGAATCATATTTTCCCATATAAATCCTCCAACCCTCAGATTATACCACAAGATAACGCAAAAAGATTCAGCATTTATAATCTGTTTCCTATTAGCTTAATTTTTTAAGAACTGACTTGGTAAATTCCTTGACTGCTTCAACATCCTTGTCGTTAGGACGATCCTTGTGCATGAAAAGAAAATGACCGGGGCAGTTGAAGATATCGTCGTAAACTGCGATGCCAAGCTCCGAAGCAAGTGCTTTTACCTTTTTTGCGGTAGATGTTCCGGATGCAGAAGAGCCGAAGCAAACGAGCTTTCCGATCTTGTCTGCGTTCTTTCTTATGAAATCACCTACGGCAGGGTCAAAACCGCCGGCATAAAGGGAACTGCCGAGGAAAACAAGGTCTGTTTTTTCGGTAAGAGAAGTCGTGATGTCGCTTGCAGTAACGCCGAGAACTTCAGCAACGCCGTCTGCAAGCTTCTTTGTGTTTCCTGAGCGTGAAAAATAAACTACTGCGCAATTCATTTTAAATATCCTCCAATATTAAAGAATCTCTTCTATTCTGGCAAGAACCTTATCCATATTCTCTGTGGGCTCAAAGCGGGCTACGATGTTTCCTTCGCGGTCAACAAGGAACTTTGTGAAATTCCACTTGATGTTGCCGTTGTTTTTGTAATCCTTGTCCATCTTCTTGGCAACCATGCTCATACCGAGAGCCTTGGGGCCTTTTCCGAAGCCTTCGAACTTGGAATTGGAAGTAATGTACTTCCAGAGGGGAGAAGCGTTTTCTCCGTTTACGTCTACTTTAGAGAACTGAGGGAAGGTAATTCCGAAACGTCCCTTGCAGAAAGTGTGGATCTCTTCGTCATCTCCGGGAGCCTGGTCTGCAAACTGGTTGCAGGGGAAGTCGAGGATCTCGAATCCGTCCTTTTGATGAAGATCATATATACGCTGCAGATCCTCGTACTGAGGTGTGAATCCGCATCCCGTAGCGGTATTTACAATAAGAAGAACTTTTCCCTTGTAATCTGCCATACTGATATCACTGCCGTCCATTGCCTTGAAACTGTAATCATAAATACCCATTATCTTTTTCCTCCATAGTATTTTTTGATGAATCACATCCGCCGTATCTATACTCAAAGCAAAAGCAGAAGGACTCAATTCGATTGAACACAATTAAATTATATACAATCCGTGACGCATGTCAATATATTTTTTAAAAATTTTTTCAAAATCCGAGAAATCATTGATTGAGAGCGCTGTTTATGATAGTATTTAGATTGACTTTGTAACTATTAATTGAGAAAATTTATACATATAAATAGTTACCTTAACAAACAAAACAAGGAGGACCATATGATTTACTCAACAGAAGTTAAGAACATGTGCCCCGTTACCCAGGGGGTACATCATGGCGCTGCTCCCATTCCCGAAGAGGCTAAATGGGTAAAGGCAAAAAAGGTTGAGGACATTTCCGGCTATACTCACGGTATCGGTTGGTGTGCACCTCAGCAGGGATGCTGCAAGCTTTCCCTTAATGTAAAGGAAGGAATTATCCAGGAGGCTCTTGTAGAGACCATCGGATGCTCCGGTATGACTCATTCCGCAGCTATGGCTGCCGAGATTCTTCCCGGACTTACCGTTATGGAGGCTCTTAACACAGACCTCGTTTGTGACGCTATCAATACCGCTATGAGAGAGCTCTTCCTTCAGATCGTTTACGGAAGAACCCAGAGTGCATTCTCTGAGGACGGACTCCAGATCGGTGCCGGACTTGAGGATCTTGGTAAGGGAACCCGTTCAATGGTTGGTACCACATACGGTACTCTTGCAAAGGGACCTCGTTACCTCGAGCTTACCGACGGTTATATTACCCATGTTGCTCTTGACGAGAACGATGAGATCATCGGCTACAAGTATGTAAACTTTGGTAAGATGATGGACTTCATCAAGGCAGGCGACGACGCTAACACTGCTTTCGAGAAGGCTAAGGGTCAGTACGGAAGAGTAGCTGACGCAGCTCGCCTTATCGATCCCAGACACGAGTAAGAAGGAGGTTATTAGATCATGGCATTATTTGAATCATATGAGAGAAGAGAGCCTCAGATTCTCGCTGTTCTTAAGCAGTATGGCATCTCATCTATCGAAGAGTGTAAAGATATTACAATGGCAGCAGGCATCGATGTTTACAAGCTTATCGAAGGCATCCAGCCTATCTGCTTCGAAAACGCAAAGTGGGCTTACACTGTAGGCGCAGCTATCGCGATCAAGAAGAATTGCCGCAAGGCAGCTGATGCTGCAGCAGCTATCGGAGAGGGACTTCAGGCTTTCTGTATCCCCGGATCCGTTGCTGATACCCGTAAGGTTGGTCTTGGACACGGAAATCTTGGTAAGATGCTTCTTGAAGAGGATACCGAGTGCTTCGCATTCCTCGCAGGTCACGAGTCATTCGCAGCTGCAGAGGGCGCTATCGGAATCGCAGAGAAGGCTAACAAGGTTCGTCAGAAGCCTCTTCGCGTTATCCTTAATGGTCTCGGAAAGGACGCAGCACAGATCATCTCCCGTATCAACGGATTTACCTTCGTTGAGACTGAGTACGATCCTTACACCAATACTGTAAAGGAAGTATCAAGAAAATGCTACTCCAAGGATGCTAACAGCCCTCGTGCTAAGGTTAACTGCTACGGCGCTAACGATGTTTGCGAAGGCGTTGCTATTATGTGGAAGGAGAACGTTGACGTATCCATCACCGGTAACTCAACCAACCCCACCAGATTCCAGCATCCCGTTGCAGGTACTTACAAGAAGGAGCGCCTCGAGGCAGGCAAGAAGTACTTCTCAGTTGCTTCCGGCGGAGGTACAGGACGTACCCTTCATCCCGATAATATGGCAGCAGGTCCTGCTTCCTACGGTATGACCGATACTATGGGACGTATGCACTCTGATGCACAGTTCGCAGGATCTTCATCCGTTCCCGCTCACGTAGAGATGATGGGACTTATCGGTGCAGGTAACAACCCTATGGTTGGTATGACCGTTTCTACCGCAGTTTCTATCGAAGAAGCTGCAAAGGCAGGTAAGTTCTAAAACTACAAAACTTTAGTTTTAAAAGCGCCATCGGCAATATGCCGGTGACGCTTTTTTTAAAGTTATTCCATGTGATTGTAATACGAGCAATAATCGGTTTTCTTTGGCAAAATGTGAGTATCGAATAAAAAACGGTAATGCTATAATATAAAAGGTCTGTGGAAATGGAACTTTGGGCATAAATCCATAGATTGTAAGTATTTTGCCAGGAGGAACTTTAATGTCAGCAGCAAAGAAACAAGGTACAAGGGGAAAGATTGGATTCTTTCAAAGCGTTAAAACAAAGCTCGTACTTATTATTGTAGCAATCATGGCTATACCGCTTGCGGCGTCAGTGGTTATGAGCTATTACAGTCTTAATGATGAAGCAGTCAGCAATATGCATGCGATGAACGATGCACAGATCAATATCGTCCAGCATGATTTTAAAGCAGTTGTTGAGCAAAATATGATGGTGCTCAACGCAGTAGCAAATTCAGATTCAGCCAAGAAGATCCTTAAGGGAGAGACATATCCCAAGGCAATCACGGAATGGCTTACCAATGTAGACAATGAGATCGGGGACGGCAATTCACTCATCATGACAAATGCGGAAGGAAAGCAGATTGTACGCACCGTCGGTGAGCTTGAAGATGTATCGGATACAGAGTTTTTCAAGCAGGTATCAGGCGGAAAGATGTTTTACGTATCTGACGAGATAATCGATCCTGATACCGGGGAAAGAACCTGCGCATTTGTACACGCAATCTATGATGCGGAAGGAAACTTTATCGGATCGGTACAGAGAAACTTTAACCTTGATAATTTCACAGAGCTTTTAAAGAGCGAACTAAGCGCTAAAAATCAGGACATCTTTATCGGGGACAACAACGGAGATCTTATTGCTCATACTTCTCAGGATCTTAGCGGAGGAGTTCCTGTAAACTTCAGCAGTCAGCAGTGGTTTA
>CADATP010000070.1 GCA_902790935.1 uncultured Lachnospiraceae bacterium
AGCCAGTTTCATCATAAAATCAAATGTACATTCTTGAATCTCTCTCTTTCTTTTCTTCAAATCTTTGGTGATGTCATCGTTTCGAATTCTCGACCCAGACTTTCTGCCATTTTTAATAAGAGTATCCATAGACGATGCAAATTTCCCAGAAATCATAAAATAGTATAGCGCGTATACAAGTGTTACAAGTTTCTCATACAATTCTAAATTACCCATTATAATGTTCCTTTCCAAACCAAAAACAATAGTAACGTTTTGTCTTTTTTTGAAAACACAAAAAAGCCAGCACATGTTTTATGCACTGGCTTAAAAATCACAGTATATGCCCAGCACAATAAAACAAATGCTGGAGCTTTCCAGGGTAATCAGTCCTGCGACGTCCCTCTGCCTAGGAACGACTCCGCTCATGAGGTTCTGTCCATATACCGCATTGCAAATAGTAGTTGGCAGCTTTACAAAGCCCGCTTCGGTATATGCCTGAGAAAGTATTAATCACCTCTCATATAAAATCTACCGCCATTTTTAACAAAAGTCAATAGTTGGACACTTCCTAATAACGTTATCTAATGCATCCTGCTAGATATTAAAAAGAGTAGAGAATGCAATTTCTCTACTCTTCTTTGCTCGAAATAAATCCTAAAGCCTTAAAAGCTTCTAAGACTGCCAGTTCCTTTTTACTCTTCAGTTTAGGAACTATCTTTCCTGCACCTATTTCCAGCTTATCAGCCCCGCATTTGTCTCTAACGGAACAAACACTTGATTTGCTGATATCAAGCCCATATGACCTCTTAACCCATCTTCTGACGCCTCCGATTGACAACGGATATGAATTCTGCCGTTTTTCGGACTCCTCTTCAAATGGGTTGCGAAAGCCACAAATTAGGTAAATGCGTGTTTTGTACACCTTTATAGATAGGTTGGATAGGTGTTCGTCAAAACACGGTATAGTGGAGTAGACGGGAGTCGAACCCGTGTCCAAAGACCCATTCCCTGTACTTCTTCTATCACAGTCGGTGGTTTTGGATTGCTCCGTTTCCCTTCCTATAAGTCCCACAGACAAAGCCTATAAGAAGGTAGCTTCATAATACGCCCATGCGCGCAAAGCTTAACGCAAGTCGTTTCTCACATCTTTGACGCCTGTACCCCGATGTGTGAGTGCACCGGGACAGACGAGCCGCATAAGCGGCGTCATTTACAGCTTAGGCTGCAAATGCGTACTGATTTTCGTCAGCGTTTATATTTAAGTTTGCGATTAACGGATCGCACCGGATAGCTTCTCCAGCTGCAAAGCCCCTGTCGAAACCTTTACTACCCCATATTAAATTGTAAAAATATATAGGAACCGCCGATATATCCGGCTGTTTCAGATACCAGTATTATAACATTTATCGGCTGATCAAGCTATATTTTAAGAGAAACTTTGAAATCTCTTTCAGCTTCTCGCCTCTGGTCTTTCTTAGCAAGATCCTCTCTCTTGTCGTAGAGCTTCTTACCGCGGGCAAGACCGACCTTAACCTTAACCTTGCCTTTTGAAAAATATACCTCGATAGGAACAAGGGTGTAGCCCTTTTCCTTTGTCTTTCCCACAAGCTTGTTGATCTCAGCCTTGTGGAGAAGCAATTTGCGTACTCTTAAGGGATCTTTGTTGAAGATATTTCCCTTCTCGTAAGGGCTGATGTTCATACCATAAATCCAGACTTCCATATGGTCATCTACTCTCACCCAGGCCTCTTTAATAGAGCACTTTCCCATCCTAAGGGATTTAACCTCAGTACCCGCAAGGGCGATACCGCATTCATAAGTCTCATCGATAAAGTAATCGTGAAACGCTTTTTTATTGTTGGCTATAAGCCTTGACGATTCTTTCTTGTCAGCCATTACCTGTCCCTCAAAATAAATCTTCATCAAACGCGAAGCATTTTACTTATAAAGTAAAAAACACTCCCCGTTTCCGAGGAGTGCGAAAATTCCATTAATTAGAATACATTAAGATTAAGAACAATCGCTAAAACAAGGAAAAGAATAGCGAGCGCCTTGGTAATCTTAACAAGATTGCCCTCCATAGAACGGCCTTTATTCTTGCCCCAATAGCTTTCAGCGGCTCCGGCTACAGCGCCGAGTCCGGCAGACTTACCTTCCTGAAGAAGAACGATAAGAGTAAGGGCAATACAAATTATGATAAAAAGTACTGTAAGAATAATTCTTAAAACCATTTTTCAATCCTCGTAAGTTAATGTAACAGGGCAATTACAAATTGCCGTCAACTTGTTTAGATTACCACAGAAACACAAACTGTGCAAGCCTTTTTTACAAAGTTGCACAGTTTGCAGCTAAAAAACTTATACTTTTTCGGAAGTCACCTGTTTAGTGAACGATAAGGCTCTTTCCGGTCATCTCTGCAGGCTGCTTTTCGCCCATAACCTCGATAAGAGTAGGGATGATGTCTGCAAGGCATCCGCCCTCGCGGAGCTTAACATCTCCGGCACCGATAAGAATGAAAGGTACGGGATTTGTAGTATGTGCGGTCCAGGGCTCGCCTGTCTCGTAGTCGATAAGCTGTTCGCAGTTGCCGTGGTCAGCGCAGATAAAGAGCACTCCGCCTACTTCATTTACAAAGTTAACAACCTCGCCTACGCACTTATCAATAACCTCAACCGCCTCGATTGCTGCTGAAAGGACTCCGGTATGACCTACCATATCGGGGTTTGCGAAGTTACAGATTATGACATCATAGTAAGGCTCGCCGTTCTCATCCTTCTTGGTAATAGCTTCCGAAAGCTTATCGCAAACGGTATAAGCGCTCATACGAGGCTTCTTGTCGTAGGTAGGAACGTACTTGGGGGAATCAACAAGGATTCTGTCCTCTCCGGCATTGGGAGTCTCTACGCCGCCGTTAAAGAAGAATGTAACGTGTGCATACTTCTCGGTCTCGGCGATACGCGCCTGGCGCTTACCCTTAGCTGCAAGCCACTCTCCGAAGGTGTTGGTAACCTCAACCTTGTGGAAAGCAACGTCGTGGTTAGGGATTGTAGGATCGTATTCTGAGAAGCAAACGTAGGTAACGTCCTTTCTTGCTCCTCTGTCAAACTTATCAAAGGTATCATCACAGAAGCAGTGTGTGATCTCACGGGCTCTGTCGGGACGGAAGTTGAAAAATACAACTGAATCTCCGTCGTTAATGGTAGCAACGGGAGCACCGTTTTCCTTTACAACGAAAGGAACTACGAACTCATCGTTAACGCCTGCATCGTAAGAAGCCTGGATTCCTTCGGGAGCACTTGCAGCCTCAGCTCCAATGCCCTTAGTAAGAACATCGTAAGCTTTCTCTACACGGTCGTAGTTGTTGTCTCTGTCCATAGCATAATATCTTCCGGAAACGGATGCGATCTTTCCGACACCGATCTTCTTCATCTCGGCTTCAAGATCCTCTGCGAATCCCTTTGCGGACTGAGGAGGAGTATCTCTTCCGTCTAAGAAGCAATGTACATATACCTTCTCGAGGCCTTCTCTTTTAGCCATCTCAAGAAGTCCGTAAAGATGAGTATTGTGGCTGTGTACACCGCCGTCGGATAAAAGACCGAAGAAATGAAGAGATGAATTCTTGGCCTTACAGTTGTCCATAGCCTTCTTAAGAGCGGGATTTTCAAAGAAAGTTCCGTCCTGGATCTCTTTGGTGATCCTTGTAAGCTCCTGGTAAACGATACGTCCGGCACCCATATTCAGGTGTCCGACCTCTGAGTTACCCATCTGTCCGTCGGGAAGTCCTACAGCCATTCCGCTGGCATTTCCCTTAACAAAGGGATAATTTTTCATAAGTCCATCAACAACGGGAGTCTTGGCCTGAGCTACGGCATTTCCTTCGATTTTGTCATTAAGTCCATATCCGTCAAGGATAAGTAATACAACAGGTTTTTTACTCATATTTAAAATCCTTTCTGATACTCAGTATCACTCAAAACACGAAAAATTATACAATAGACACACCCTTTTTGCAATCAAAAGCCGGGAGCATTATTGAGAAAAATAAGCAACGCTCCTTCCATGACAGAAATACTCGCTTCTTTCCCGGTAAATTCATTGGATACTCCGATAGGAAAATCGCACCTGATCTCACCGCCCGAAACCTCATATTTAAGTCCTTTTATATCCACGCCCCGGGCCGCATCGCCGAGACAAAATACCGAGACTAATCCGCTGAAGGATTTATCAAAGGAAACCTTTTCGTTTTTAATGACAAAAGCCTTTGTGACCTTTCCTTCAAAGCTGTCACAAAGAAACGCATCTATCCCGAGATCTTTGGCAAAAAGAAGGGTCTGGATATTAGCGATATAATGGTCCATTCTTCCGCCGCCGCAGCCATACATAAATATCTCCTTAATGCCTCTGTCAGCGGCAAGCCGTATTGCGTACACAGTATCCGTATCATCCTTTTCCTTGGGAAGAGATATTACCTCTATATCGGGATAAATATCCATTGGGTAATAATCCGGATAATCCCCCTCCAAGGAGTCGAAATCTCCTACTATCAGATCCGGTACCAGTCCCGCTTCCTTGCAACTTTTCACTCCGCCGTCCGCGGCTATTATATAAATGCTCTTATCTTTATTCTTTTCTTTGTAAAATGCAAGGGAGCCCGGATCGGACTCCCCCGCACATATAAGTAAACACTGTTTCATTAGTTGTTCTCGTTAATATAGATCTGTGCTCTGCTCTGGATGATGCCGGCAACATCTTTTGCAGTCTTTTGTCCGGAGAAGAAAGCTGAAGCCTCTTCTTCAACGATAGCATTGATGTTTTCGTTGTAGTAAGTAGTCTTTGTGCAGCTCTTTATAATGGACTTGACCTTTTCAACTTCCTCTGCTGTCATAACAGGTACTTCCTTCTCTACACCGTCAACGTAATAGGTGTTTGAGTAGTACTGTTTAACATGGTTCTCATCTTCCCAGTAAGGCTTGCTCATTCCCTTTGCAGCCCAGGCATCAAAGGCGCTTTCAAGTACGGGAATACCATACTGTGCCGTAGCCTGATACTCGGGTGTGAAGCAGTACTTAGCGAAGTCCCATGCAGCCTGTACATTCTTGCCGTTTATAATCTCGAAAGGTGTTGAGCTTGTATTGATAACACCGCTCTGGCCTATGGTAGTAGGGAATCCTATAATGGTTCCTTTTTCACCGAATGCACTGTAAGCCTGCATCTTATATGAAGGAAGGTCATATACATTGGTTGCTAAGAAAACAGCTTTACCGCTTCTGAACTGGTCATAATAGTCGGTATACACTTCGTTATCATCGTAAACATATTCCTCGGGAAGAGTACCCGCATACTCAAGGAGCTTTACAAAATCATCGGAATCAAAAGCACATTTTCCGGTTGAAGGATCGATAAACTCTGTTCCGTCATAATTCATTATATTGTAGATGAAGTTTGATCTTTCAATATAATCGGAAAACTTAGCTCCGGGACCTGCCTTTTTCATAACATCAAGGAACTCGTCAACAGTAAGACTTGTACGGTCTCCCACATAGTCTGTGCTTGCAATATATGTTCCGTAAGAGAATGTAGGAACACCTACATAGCGTTTTCCATTGATAGCGTAAGCATCAAATACATTTTCAAGGTAATTATTCTTTCCAAGCTCTGGATCGTTCTTTAAAAGCTCCCAGACATCAACAAGCAGGTTCTTTTTAGCAAGGCTGTAAAGATCGAAGTTTGAGCTTGTAGGATTGATATACATTATATCAGGAAGGTTTCCGGAAAGAAGGTCATTGTTAAGTCTTGTCATTCCAGCCTGCCAGTCCTCCTGAGTAGAGTACTCGGAGTAATCCTTGATAACGATCCTGTACTCTGAGCTGTTTTTATTGTATTCGATTATCTTCTTTCTTACTTCATAATCAAGATAGTAAACAGCGGCGGTAAGAACTGTCTTATCGGGGATTGTTGAAGGATCCACGTATGTAAATACTCCGACTACCTCGCTGTCAGAATCAACATCATAGTAGGAAGCGATAAAGTGATCTTTATCGAAAAAGCTGAATTCATCAACTCCATAGCTGTTAAGATCGGAATTGACGTTGTTCATTACGGTTGTAACATTTTCATCACCGATATTAAACTTTCCGATTCCGTTGTTTATACGGCAATAGAAATCGCTATCAATTCCGGGTACCATATTTCCGCCGGAGGTAATAGCCAACTGAGGAACAGGGATAACATCTCCCGTTGTCATCGTATTTATATCGAAATACTTAAGAACGGTGTTGTAGTTTTCATCGTTTGTATATACTCCGTACTTACCGTCTTTCATAACAAACATTTTGTAGAAATCGGTATTTACACCGAGGTCTGCCTCTTTAACAAAGTTTCCGTCCTTGTCGAGGTTAAGGAGCATATTATGCTCTTCCTGGCTGTAGAAATAAACCATAAAGCAAACGCCACCGGAGTATACGCTTGAATCGTTGAAATACATGTAATCATAGGTGTACTTTTCGGAAAGATTCTTGCTCCAAATGAGCTTTCCGCTTAAATCCCAGCCACAGATCATGCATACATTGTTTGACACGTACTCCTGGTTTTCATCGGTGTAGCTCAGATATGCAGTGTATGCACCGTAAATGCGTCCGTCACCGAATTTTAAATACTCTATATTATTGGAGCTGTTAGAATCTATAGCTCCCTCGGGAACCTCCTGCGTTACTTCAGGCAACTCAAGAGTGACGGTCTGTTCAATCTGCCCATCCTTTGTTATGGTCGCAAGATAATAAGTATTTGAGTTGTCATTATAGTTAATGGTATTGTAGCAGGCGTAGCCTTTATCTTCATACGCAGACACAGCTACAAGATCGGAATACCCGTTCTCATCACTTCTAAGTCCGAGATCGACTGACTTATAGCTAAAAACTCCCTGCTTGGAAACAGAAGGATCAACCTGCTGTACTTCGTTATTTCCGCTTCCGCCGCCAAAGCCGCCAAAGCCTCCCCCGTTTCCACTGCCGTTTCCGCCTTTAGAGCAAGCTGCCAACGATACGGCAAGAGCGGTTCCAAGGCATACTGCTACGATTTTTTTGAATACAGTATTTTTCATAAATCTCCTCTCTTTTTCTCAATCTGCTTTTTGTAGAAATAGTCTCTGATCTTTTCATACAAAGAAACAAAGTTGTAAGCAATAATATCTTTATTTTGTATAAACAAGATAACGGCAAGTACAAGTACAATTGCCGCTGCAATTATTATACCCGAAACAAATACAAATGAAAATACCGAGATTTTATCCCCTTTTACGCGGGTTTCGTTCTCCCACCAGGGATAGACTAAAGCCTTGGTACGGATACCGCGAAGCTTTATCCCCTTGAGATTCTTTACTGCATTAATAACACCGAATCTCTTGGTATTCTCCACATATTCAACTTTGCTTTCATCAAGTGCAAGGGCTTCGGAAAGCTTTGTCATACCGTAATCGGGTACGGGATTGGGCAAAACAATATCAAAAGCAGATATATTGTTTATGGTCCCATTTTCCTTAAGGAAATCGTATGAAACATAGCAGCTAACAGGGACGGCGCCGCAAGCGGTTGCCAGCTTATCCTGGGGCTGTCTGAAAACTCCCTTAACAATAAGAGGTCTGTTACCCACGTATATAGTGAGTCCCACGATATCATTCGATCCAAAGAGAGCCCATGCGGCTTCTTCATCGAGGAGGCAGTAATCATTGTTTAAAGAGTCATCGCTAAAATAACCGCCGGTTAAAAGATAAGGCTTGTGGATAAGGAAGAAATCTCCCCAGACTCCCACTGCGTTTAAACTTGTCTTTCCGATATCGCTTTCTGCGGAAAGCTTTCCCTCCGCGAAAAAGCTGTTGGCAATTAGTCTTGCATTTTCATTTTCCGGGTCAGGCTCAATGGACTCGGTCTTCAGCTTTTGTTCTATCTGATAATGAAGATATTTAAGAGTATCCGCTTCTAAGCCGGCATCCGGTGTAAAGTAAGCAGATATATGGGTATACCCGCCATCCGGCGACCATATCTTTGCCACGTTTTCCCCCGGGAGCTTCGAAATCTCATAGTTTGTCAAAAGCTTAAAAACACCGCCTACGATCAAAAAGAAACCGGCTATGCAAAGCACTATTAACTTTTTCTTATTAAAGCCTACTGGTTTCATTTTAATTCTCCGAAAGTCTAACCTCTGCTCCGGGCTCGATCGACTTGCTTGCAGTAGTAATTACGTACTCTCCCCACTCTTCAAATGCGCCTTGTATTGCAGTCTTTGTATCGTCCTCAGCAAGAACTTCAACATCCTTTCGGATAGCGTAATATCTGTTTCCAAGAGGGCTGGGCTTTGATTCACAGACAAGTACGAACTTGCCCTTTGTGTCTCCTCTTATAGCGCTTGAAGGTACTATATAATCGTAGTTTGCTGTTCTTGAAGCAATAGTCATAGTAATACTCTGTCCTGCGGTAAGAGATCCTGCAAGAGAAAGGGTTACTTCCTTCTTTCTGTTGGGGTCTGAGGGGTCGGGTCTGATAGCAGAAACAGCACCTGTTACATCGTCGTACCACCAGGAGTTTGTTACCTCGGCGGTATCACCAACGGATATAGTCTTTGCCTTGTCATTTTCAAGACTGAACTTCATAACAAAGCCCTGTCCTTCGGGCTGGATCACCATAACGGGATCGTCTGTTGAAGTCTTCTTTCCGGACTGAACATTTACGGAAAGGATAGTTCCGTTTATAGGAGCAAGAACCTCTGAGGCTCCGCTTACTTCGTTAAACTTATCCACTTCCTTTTGTGCATCTGCGATAGCCTGTGCAGCTTCGTTAAGCTTTCTGGTAGATCCGATACTTGCTACAAGATCGTTAAGTTCATCCTGCTTAGCCTTAAGAGCATTCTCGGCGTCAGTAAGCGCGATTTTTGCCTGGTTAAGCTGGTTGTTTAAATTTGTACCGGTATCGGTAGTATTATTCTCTTTTGCGATAAGGGCATCGTTAGCATTCTTCCACTTTGTATAAGCGTCATTGTATGCGGCCTGTGCTGTATTCTTAGCGGTCTGAGCTGCGGATAAAGCATTTGTTGCAAGGGCAACATCAGCCTGCGCCGCTGCGATGTTTGAAGCCTCGTTTGCAGCGATATCGTCATAGGCAGCCTGAGCCGAATCTCTGTCACCAGTAGCTGAAATAATCATAGAGTCAATGTTTGCAAGAGAAACATACTGGTCAATTAAAGCAGTTTGCTCAGGCGTAGGAGTAGCTGCATTAAGAGCATCATTCAAAGCAGCCCTATCACTTGTAAGCTGATCAACCCTTGCATTAGCATCATCAAGAGACGCCCTTGCGATAGCCTTCTCATTTTGCGCCGCGCTAAGGGCAGCATTTGCGTCGTCAAGAGTTTTCTGAGCCGCCGTAACGCTTTCGGTAGCAGCATCAAGGGCTTCCTTTGCGTTGTCGGAATTCTTAAGTAATACAGCAACATTAGTCTTCTCAGCTTCCGATACGGTATTTCCGGAAGTAA
>CADATP010000071.1 GCA_902790935.1 uncultured Lachnospiraceae bacterium
GCTGAATCCTGCGCTACAGCAACGGATACCTTTTTCATTTCAAAATTCTTAACTTTCTCTACAAGTTCTTCAAACGGTCTGCTCATTTTAAAAGTCCTTTCTCAATTAAAATCTCTTATCAGAAGCTTTTCTCTCCTTTTGAAAACCGGATAACCGCCTCTCTTAAATCGGATAACCACTTTTTCAAAAAAGCAGAGTGCCACACTTACAAAAGTTTAGCACTCTGCTTACAAAAAATCAAATAAAACGATCAAGGTTACATTTCAAATATTTATACCTTCAATCCGTCAAACGCCTCGGGATTCTCGGTCAGTGAGATGAACACTCCCTTAAGAGCGGTCTTACTCTCAATAAACTTCTTTTTCGCATCGGTAAATTCGGCGATTATAGCATCAAGCTCAGCCTGCATCTTTGCTTTATCCTCAAGATAGATCTTGTTTTGCTTAACCATATTGATGAAAGCAAATACAGCGCCGGCCAAAAGTGCCACTCCGATAGGAATGCATCCCCAGCAGGTCTTTATCGCAAAGATTCCGGTAAGGAGCATTATAAGCCCGAGAACGCATCCCATGATCCCAAGTACGGTAAAGAGGATCTTTAAAGGAGAGATAAACTTCTTTATCGCCTTCTGCTTTCCGTTTATAAGATCTCTTCTCTCGAAATCAACGGGAAGCGAATCATAAACAACATTTCCGCCGTTTCCGGTAAAGTACAGGCTGTAATCCTTGCCCTTATAATCAAGAAGAATATCGTAAACGGGCATGGAAATACGCCTCATCTCACCCTTTTGGATGCTTGATCCGCCGGACAAGGAAATATTTCTCGTCATACCGTCAGAAAGGATTCTCTTTGCTTTCTTATCGAGGATATCCTCCATATGAGGCTTAACCTGGTTGTTAAATACAACAGCATCCGGTATATCGTAGGAAAGTGCATTGGCCTCGGCGGGATAGTCAAGAAGCTCAACATCGACAAGCTCCGGATTGTTCCCATCCGGATAGAGTCTCTTAAAAAGCTCGGTGTAGTCCTTGTTTCCGGATACGATGAAATCGCAGGTATCATTAACCGCCATAGTCATAGGTGTCCACTCGGTAACCTTCTTGGTAACCGTGCGCATTTTGTCGCCCTTTCCGACTATCTGCTGCTGCTCCCTCTCCACGCCCTTTTCGTAGGAAACCGTAGCGGTTCCGGTACAATTGTCAAACCAGTAAGCGGGAACAACAACCTTTCTCGCTCTTCTAACATCAACCTCTGTAAAAATATCGACGGGAGGACACTCCGATTTGCAAAGAGTCTCAACGATCATCTTATGAACCGTCGGATCGTTTAATTCAAATTTGAGACCGCCCATTATGTTCTCTTTGCTGAGGATCTCCGCGTTCTTTTCCACGCCCTCTATGATGTTCTCCGATGAACAGTAAGGGCACATTATCCTCTTTACAGGACCGTTTGGTGTGGGAAGCGGCGCTCCGCAGTTGGAACATTTTAAACTGGTGATGCTGATTTCACTCATTTAAGACAACTCTCCTTTTGGTTTTTTCTTTAATTATAAAACCATTTTGGTAATATGTCACTAAACCTTCGCAATTATCGTAAAATTTTTGATAATTCTACACAAAGAAATCAATGATTTCATCCGCAGTCTTAACTTTTCCCACGCAAAGCGGCTCTACTTCCGGTTCATCCTCAGTCTGGTCAGGAACAAAGATTACCCTGCAGCCCGCAGCCGAAGCCGATTTGATGCCGTTTGGAGCATCCTCCACCGCAAGGCATTCCCAAGGCTTAAGTCCCAGCTGTTTGCATGCCTCCTCGTAAACGTATGGCGAGGGCTTTCCCTCTTTTACATCCGCAGCGCTGCAAAGCTTGTCAATATACTTATAGATGCCTGCTGCCTTAAGGTATCTTACCGAGCGCTCAACATCAGTCGCAGTAGCCACAGCTATGGTAACTCCCTTTCCCTTTAGGAAGTTAAGAAGCTCCGGCACTCCGGCCTTAACCTTTATTCCCTCGGCGGAAACGCACTGCTCAAAAAGCCTCTTTCTGTAGGTCCTGACTACATCATAGTTAAAGTCCTCTCCGAACCACTCCTCAAACTTTTTCGGAGCAAAAGGTCTTCCGAGACTTCTCAGTTCAAGAACCTGCTCGTCGGTAAGATGGTATCCGAAATGCTCCGTAGCTTCGGGCCATACCTTGCGGTAAAAGCGCTCAGTATCGATCAGGGTTCCGTCGAGATCGAAGATCACGGCTTTAGGCGGTCTTTTGGATTCAATCTTCTTTTTCAATTTCTTTATCCTCGATACAATGATGCAAATAATAATTATTGACAGGATTACAAACACTATTATACCGACGACAATGTAAAGCGTATAGTCTCTTTCCGAAATGATCTTAAATTTTCCGGCCTCATCCATCTTAAAGGATATGTAACTTCCGATGGTATCCGTCTCGGCAGCTGTCCATTGGTTATCAATAAGGGTATATACTTTTATTATATCTTTCTTGTTACTGCTGATTCCGGCCCTTGCGATACGTACTTCTACAGGTCCTTCATGCCTGCTAAGTCCGCTCTTTTTGGCAAGGTAGGCATCCTCACCGTAAATAACGCTGAAATCATACTCCTTTCCATCATCCTTTAGATCGAGATAAGCTCCGGGAAGGAATGATCCCGCAACCATCATAAAGGGCTTAGAAACTCCTCCGTCGTCAACCTCGAGTTCACTTACTACAGATCCCTGCCACTTTTCGTAGGAAGCCTCCAGAACTATATTTCCGGTTATATGTTTTAAATCCGCTTCAGGCCAAACGCCGTACCTATCGTCCTTATCCGGTATCTCGGGAATAAGGCTCTCATCTATACTATCTCCGTACTTAGCCGGAATTCTTGCAAGTTCCTTGCCATCCGCGATAAAGATAACGTTAAAGTTCGTAAACTCCTCAGGGAGCCCCGAAAGAGCTATAAACTCTTCATACGGCAAAGGCGTAGCTCCCTCGGAAAACGCGACTCTGTCCACTCCTCCAAAGTCGGAGCTTACGAAGTAGTTCTCTCCTATTTCTCCGCCCTCTGCTATATCTCCCGCTATCTCTCCGGCATTTTTACCGGAGCAGTCTATATTTGCATAGGCATTGCACCTAATGATCCTGCTGCCACTTCCCGCAATACCTCCTACGAAGCTCTTTCCGCTGACATTTCCGCATGCAGAGCAGGAATCTATCTCGCTCTCGGAGCAACCGGCGACTCCTCCTGCGTAGATGCCGTCCTCACTTTCAATATCACAGGCAGCTATATCTGATATAAGACTTCCATACTTAACGTATCCGGCAATACCTCCGACATAATCCTTCTTCGAGGTAACTTTTCCGTAGTTTTTTGAATCTCTGACCGTTGCCTTTGCGGTAGCGTTCATATAAAGAGATTCGTTTCCGTTTAGCTCCACATCATCTTCAGGATCAAAGTCATATTCCGTGGAAATCCGTCCGACTATACCGCCCACAGCACTGTCCGCCGATATAGAAGCGTAGTTTTCGCAGGCCACAAGTCTGCCGAGATTATCAGCATCCTGAACCTCGCCCCCTTCCGGAGCATTCTCAGTTTCTTCCCCGGAACTATCTTCTTTACTCTCATCCTCCGCGTCTTCATGTGAACCGTCGGTTATTTCGATTCCCTCATACGCTGCAATATTCTCACTCATACCGTTTGCTATATTCTCCACCTTGCGCGCCTGGGCACTGATGGACTTAAGGTCACCGGTAAGGGTGCTGTTTTCTCTTCTTATAAGATCGCTGATCTTTCCGGAATACTGCGCGATGATCTCAAAGTTCTCCTTTAAGGAGAGCATATTTTCGCCTGTTGCCTTTACCTGATCGTTTAACTGCTCAGCGTACTCCTTTGCCGCTTCAGCAGTAAAATCTTTCTCCGGATCCGGCTTTGGAAGTTCACCCGAAATATGATTGGCCTCTTTAAGCTTATCCGATATCTCTCTTACAAGGTTGGAAGTCTCCGTCCCGTATTTATCAAGGTCGCTTATTGCCCCGTCGATCATATCAAAGAGCTTATTCGTCTCCGTATTAAGCTGCGAAATACCATCGACCATATACTGAACCTGCAAAAAAGGCTCCATCTGGCCGGCTATTCCGCCAATGTCTTTTCTACCAAGTACAAGGCCGTAATTCTTACATCCGTATACATATCCCTGTGACAGTCTTCCGACTATACCACCGATATTGTATCCCACATGCTCGTAACCAACGGTTCCTCCATTATTTGATGTAAATATGCTTCCGCTTGAAAGACCGGCTATTCCGCCTACATCAGTAAAGGCGGAAAAAGATGATGACTTTCCGATCTTGGCAATATCCTCTACCGTGATATCTTTTACATTTACCTCTACATCCGAAACGCTGGTATTTACAAATCCGCTGTTCTCGCAGTTTTCTATGGTTCCCTCATTGTTTCCGCAGATTCCGCCGACGCTGTGCTCTCCCGTAACGGCGCAGACATTTACCGATCCGCTTATTAATGCAGATGAAGCGTTAAATCCGGCAATTCCCCCAACATTTTCCTTTCCGCTTACCTTTCCTCTCGCCTCGCACTTAAGGATCTTTCCGTAGTTTTCCCCGACAACAAGTCCGGTATTTTCTCCCTCGTCCTCATCTGTAACTTCTCCGTTTACGCAAAGGTTTTTAATAATACCGTTTCTTTGAAGGAATCTGAAAAGCCCCTCTGCAGAACCTTTTGATTCTTGTTTAAATCCGCTGATCACATGTCCCAGGCCGTCGAAGACTCCCCCGAATATAGGGACCGTGATCCCCGGGTAATCCTTAAGGTCAATATCTGCCATCAGCTTTACATACTTATCCTTTGAAAATGAGTCAATCCTGCAGTCCGCTGCAAAGGAAGCAAATTCCTCTGCAGAACCTATCTCTACGACCTCCATATCCTCTTCCGGTATACCTTCGTACAGAGACGAATCCTCACCGGATACGAGCTCCGAATAGATATAAGTTCCATCCTCCGCAAAAGAATCGCTTCCAAAGGCGGATCCTAAAGGTCCCATTACGCCCCCGGCGACAAGTCCGGCTGCGATGAAGGCAGTAAGTGCGGTTTTGCTTATTCTCCCGTTTCTGAGTTTATTAATATTTCTCATCTTATCTGCCTCCTTCCTTAGTATTAACGCTGTCTTTATCCTGAATCGCTTCATTACCGTTCAGATTTTCCTTATCGGGAAGGCTTTCCTTTTCCTCCCCGGCCAGTATATCTTCTACATAATCCTTGCTTCTGACCGTTGCTCCCATCTCACCTTCGATGATTCCGCGGAATTCACCGTCGACAACACCGTTTACGTATCCTCTGATCCGGCCGTTCATCAGTACTCTGCCTGTATTAGGCAAGGGCTTGGCAAAATCTCTCTTTAAAGTAAACGCGGTCTTTTCGATGATGATATCGCCGATAAGAAGCGTCTGGGGAAGAGCAAGGAGCACAAGGGCTATACTTGTCAGAGTACCTCTTCCGAGAGCAAGACCGATTGCCGCCACAACAGGGTTCGAAGAAACGGCACTGATTATAAATCCCGAAGCCACCATCATCGATCCCGAAGTGACTATAGTGGGGAAGGACTCGTTAAGGCTCTCGACGATTGCCTCCTTGATGGGCATATAGGTCTTAAGCTCCATATATCTGCTCGTAATGACGATGGCGTAGTCGATGGTAGCTCCCATCTGGATCGCGCTGACAACAAGATATCCCAGGAAATAAACCACATCTCCCTGCAGATAAGGGATCGAGAAGTTGATCCAGATACTTCCCTGTATAGTAACAACGAGCAGTACTGGGATTCCTGCAGACTGGAAGGTAAAGAGGAGGATCACCATTACAAACACGGCCGTTAATATCGAGATCAACAGGTTATCCGTTGCAAATGAAGCGGAAAGATCCTTATCGCTTGTGGAGTTACCCGCAAGATAGATAGAATCCTTTGCATAATACTTTGCTGCCGTCTCTCTTATTTTTTCAAGTACGGCATAGGTTTCATCTCCCTCTACGGGGACATTCAGCTTACAAACAAATCTTGTATAGTTTTCGCCAAGGAGCTGATTTTTAGCGAGGTTGATCTTTTCGTAAGCGTCGTTTATCGTCTTTTCCGTATCTCCCTCAAGTGTAAGATTTCCCTTGTCCTTCTGTTCGTAGATGAACATGAACATATCAATAAAGGGAACCTCGTAATTGGACACACCGCCCACCAGCGCGCCGTAATCATTATTCTTTGTAGCGTACGCTGTATAAATAAGGTCTGCAACCTCTACGTCAAGATCAAATTCCTCCGAAAACTCTCTGGGTGAAAGCTTATCTGTCAGCTTATAACCATCCATGGCATCGATGTTTGCAAGGCCCATGACAGAGTCAACTTCATCAAGCCTTTCGATAGCGGTAAGAACCTGCTTTTCTTTCTCGTAGTCCCCGCAAGGAACCATTACCGCAAGCTGATTTACCGAGCCGAATTCTTTATCAACCATATAGGCAGAGAATTTATTCTCGCTCATACTGCTGGATTTAAGAGAACTCATATCGTAAACATAATGAACTTTGTTGGAGATGATCATACCCGCAAAAACTCCGGCGAGAAGTACGAAGGGCATAACAAATCTTGTAGCCACATCAAACTTTCCGATAAATGTGATCTTGGGCACAAAGTTTTTGTGATGTGTTTTGTCGATTGCCCCGGAAAAGCTAAGGAGCAGTCCCGGCATCAGGAAGAATACGGATAAAAGTGAAAGTACGATAGCCTTTGCAAGGATTATTCCCATATCATATCCGATTCTAAACTGCATAAACATCATCGCGATCATACCGGAAACCGTAGTAAGAGAGCTTGACGAAATCTCCGGTATAGCCTTTGAAAGAGCAACTATCACGGCCTCTCTGGCGTCCTTTGTCTCATGCTCCTCCTTGAATCTGTTGGCGAGAATGATCGCATAATCGACGGCAAGGGCAAGCTGCAGTACCACAGCAATCGAGTTTGTTACAAAACTGATCTCCCCAAACCAGGGGTTTGTTCCCTTGTTAAGAATTGCCGCCGTCCCGAATGTCATAATATAAACCGGAACCTCGGCATATGTTTTTGATGTGAATAAAAGTACAACAACCACAACGACCGCAACAAGAAGCATAATGATGATCATATCATGGGCAAGATCGTCCGCGTCTCTTACTTCCTGGCCTATATCCGAGGAAAAATATGTATCATACCCCTTTAGATACTCAAGCACACTGCTTAAATAACCAAGGGTTCTCTCACTGTCCGCCTCATCCGTAAATGTGACGTCAAAAAGAGCCTCCATATCATGGTAGTGGTCCTTGGAGTCATCAAAATCCAGCATATAGACGCAGTCCATTTTCTCTATCTCTTCCGCGAGCTTTTTCGCCTCGTCGTAGGTGATATTACATACCGCGATCCTTGCGCTTCCGTATGTAGTAAACTCCTCGTTCATAAGGTCAATACCCTGCCTTGTCTCGGTTGTATCCGGCAGGTATGTTGTCAGGTCATTGTTTACCTTGACTCGTCCCATATTGATAAGACTGTAAACAATAAGAACAATAAAAATCAGGTAGAAACCTTTTCGCTTATCGACTACAAATGTCGAAAGTTTCATCATAAAGGATTCATCTTTCTTTCCGCCTTTATTAGCCATTTTACTCTCCTTTTATTCTTCCTTTTGTTCCTTTTTTTCAATTAAAAAAACCCTGAGCAATCTGCGTCAAGGTTTTTAAAGCAAAATAATATGCAGGTAATCTTACCTTGGCGTATATAAAACTAAATTACTGAGCTGCTTTGTTTCCGGTATAAAGGGTGTAATATCTTCCCTTTGCCGCAATAAGCTCATCATGTGTTCCTCTTTCAACGATCCTTCCCGCTTCGAGGACACAGATCATATCGGAGTTTTTAACTGTGGAAAGTCTGTGGGCAATGACGAAGGTTGTTCTTCCGTTCATCAGTCTGTCCATACCTTCCTGTACGATGCGCTCGGTTCTTGTATCAATGGAACTCGTTGCTTCATCGAGAATAAGTACCGGTGGATCGGCTATCGCCGCTCTGGCAATGGCAAGAAGCTGCCTTTGTCCCTGACTTAAGTTTGCACCATCACCGCTCAAAACGGTATTATATCCGTCAGGAAGTCTCTTGATAAAACTATGAGCATTTGCCAGCTTGGCAGCTGCCTTTACTTCTTCATCCGTGGCATCAAGCTTTCCGTATCTGATATTTTCGGCAATAGTTCCCGTAAATAGATGCGTATCCTGGAGTACTATACCAAGAGATTTTCTGAGATCCGCCTTTTTGATCTTATTTACATTGATGCCGTCGTATCTGATCTTACCGTCCTGTATATCGTAGAAACGGTTGATAAGATTTGTTATCGTGGTCTTTCCGGCTCCGGTAGAGCCTACAAAGGCTATCTTCTGTCCGGGAAGTGCATGCAGCTTGATATCGTGAAGTACCATTTTTTCCGGAACATATCCAAAGTCAACTCCGTCAAATACAACATCACCTTCAAGCGGCTTATACTCTACGCTTCCGTCTGCCTGATGAGTGTGCTTCCATGCCCATTTTCCGGTATGCTCACTGCATTCCGTAAGCTTTCCGTTTTCCTCCCTTGCGTTTACAAGCTTAACATATCCTTCATCCGTTTCGGGAGTTTCATCCATCATCTTAAAGATTCTCTCAGCTCCCGCAAGAGCCATAACGATAGAGTTAAACTGCTGTGAGATCTGGTTGATGGGCATACTGAAGTTCTTGTTAAGAGTAAGGAAGCTTACAAGACCACCCGTTGTAAACGAAAAGATGTTTCCCGCGGGAACAAATATTGCAAGACATCCTCCGATAATAGCGCAGATAACGTAGCTGACGTTTCCGAGCTGTGCGTTGATGGGAGGAAGTACATTGACATAAGCATTAGCCTTGTCGGCGCTCTCAAAGAGCGAATCGTTAAGCTCTTTAAACTTAGCTTTTCCTTCCTCTTCATGACAGAAGACCTTAACAACCTTTTGTCCGTTCATCATCTCTTCGATATAACCGTTTAAGGCGCCCAACTTCTTTTGCTGTTCAACAAAGTTCTTGGAGCTTCTTCCCGCTGCAAACTTAGTAGCCATCATCATAACAAATATCATCACAAGGGTAACCACCGTAAGCGGAAGGCTAAGCACTATCATACTTACAAATGTCGAAACAACAGTAATAGCGGAGTTGATCATCTGAGGAAGCGACTGGCTTATCATCTGCCTCATTGTATCGATATCATTGGTGTAAGTCGACATTATGTCGCCGTGTGAATGGCTGTCAAAGTAACCGATGGGTAGCTTCTCCATCTTCTCAAAGAGCTCGTTACGCATATTACGCATAGTTCCCTGAGTTACATATATCATTATGATATTCTGTACAAATCCGGCCACAGCACCGATCAGATAAAAAATCGCAACT
>CADATP010000072.1:0-9322 GCA_902790935.1 uncultured Lachnospiraceae bacterium
TGTTTGAGAATCTTACGGATTTCGTAGCTGTCGACAACCGTATACATATCAGTACGCCGGAAGAGCTTGACAAAATGAGAAACGATCCTTCGGCAAGCTACGTGCTTGATAAGGATATCGATATGGCGGGATACGAATGGGTACCCTTTACCTTTACCGGAATACTTAACGGAAACGGACATGCCATCCTCAATCTGCATGTAGACAGGCTCGGAGAGACCGTTAAGTCAACCTACGACGGAAACTTCAAGGTTTACGATACTAAATTTGCGGGTATGTTTGATGTGGCGCAGGGAGCTACGATCAAGAAGCTTTCTCTGTACGGAATGAGCGCCGATGTTGACGCGGATGAAAGCTGCTTTATCGGAAGCATCGCCGGATATACGGAAGATACAAGGATCATCGACTGCACCGTAGAGGAGGCAAGGATACAGCTTAAGGTAAATGCACCGATGTTCGGTGTTGCCGGACTTGTGGGATACGGATGCGGCAAGGCACAGAACTGTGTTATCAATACCACCCTTACCTGTATCGATAAAAATAAAGAGGAGCGAGACGAGCAGTACATGGGCGGCGTATTCGGCGCCGGATACCTGGATGTGGACAACTGCGTCGTTAATATAGACGGATACGATTCCGATCACGGTTACGTTCATAACGGCGGTATTGTCGGAATGTATATCTTCTATCCCAATCTAAACATTGGTTACAGAGGATCTCTTACGGGAAATACCGTAAGCGGCCAGATCACATTCTTTGAAGACAATACGAACAGAAGAGCTTATTGCGAGCCTATCTTCGGAGAGGTTATGATCTGGGAGTTTGAATATGCCGGAAATACGGAGACCTTTAAGCGAAACGAGATATTCGATTACAGCAAAGATCTCTATCCGGATATGAGCGAGAATCCGGTATACAGAGAGGAAGTAACCGAAGGTGATTGCTACAGCTTCGGATATACTACTTATACAAACGACGAGACAGGTTATTCCTACAGAGCAAACTATACGCTCCACAAGCACACCTTCGATCAGGGAACAGTTACGGTGCAGCCCACATTTGAAACAGAGGGTGTTAAGACATATACCTGTACGGTTTGCGGAGAGGTTATGGAGGAAGCTATCCCCGTACTCATCCCCGCTATAGAGGAGGAGCCTGAAGAGACGGAAACTGTAGAAGAGGAAGTTCCCGAAAGAAGCGTAGAGGAAAAGAAGAGCTTTTCAAAGACAGACAAGCTGTTAATAGTTATCGCATGCTGCGTTGGTGCGGTCGTTGTTACGACTTTTGCAATCGCAGGAACAAAGGCATCAAGGAAAAACAGCAAAGGACGCAGATAAGAGAGTTTATTTATGGATGTTACAATAGTTTTACCTTCCCTTAATCCGGATGAGAAACTGAATAGTGTTGTTGACGGACTTATAGAGCAGGAATTTACAGATATCGTTATTGTTAATGACGGAAGTAATGAAGCGCACCTTGCGCCTTTTGAGAAGGCAGCGCTCCATCCCGAGGTCACTGTTCTTACCCATGAAGTCAATAGGGGTAAGGGAAGAGGTCTTAAGACCGCTTTTGAATTTGTACTGGAAAACAGACCTGATTCTAAGGGAGTTGTTACCGTTGACGGAGACGGACAGCACACCTCCCATGACATACTTTCCTGTGCAGAGAGGATGATCGCCGAAAAGGATAAGGTTGTCCTTGGGTGCAGAGATTTTGATTCTCCGGGAGTGCCTCCCAAAAGCCGCTTCGGAAACAAGACTACAAGCAGAGTCTTCTCCTTGTTTTGCGGAATGAAGATCTCGGATACCCAGACCGGACTTCGGGCTATTCCGAGAGAGTATTTACCTCTTCTTGTTAATACAAAGGGTGAGAGGTTCGAATACGAGACGGAGATGTTTTTCGCTCTCCACAAAAACCGTATATCCTGGGTTGAGGAAAAGATTGATACCGTCTATATCGATGACAATTCGGAGACGCATTTTAATCCTTTTCTTGATTCCATCAAAATATATCGTATAATATTAAAGTTCATATTTAAGTACACACTCAGTTCACTTATCTGCTGTGTGATAGATATCGGACTTTTCAACCTGCTTAATGTACTTCTTGCAAGGACAACGCTCCTTGACGGTATCAAGATAAAGACTGCTACGGGGAGATTGTTTGTAAAGATCTTTTCCGGCGGCAACGATACTATAGCCCTTAAGGTGCTTATAGCAACGGTCGTAGCCAGAGTCATTTCTTCTATAGTGAATTACATTTTGAACCGTAATGCGGTTTTCGAGTCTGCTACAAGTGTAAAGAGGTCGGTATGGAAGTATTACCTTCTTTGCTTTGTGCAGATGCTACTTGCGGCAGCAGGCGTGTTTGGACTTTCCGCTCTCTTTGGCGGCGGAGAAGCCCTCGAAGGACTTGTATACAAACCCATCGTAGATGTACTTCTTTTCCTGTTCAGTTATCAGATACAGCAAAGATGGGTATTTAGATAAAGGAGATTTTGGCCAGATGAAGAACCGAGACGATAATAACATCCAGTACGATGAATACGGCGGTTATTACGATAAAGACGGATATTATTATGATGCCCAGGGCGGATGCTACGATCCCGAGGGCGGATATTACGATCCCGAAGGAAACTACTATCCTCCTGAGGAGATGGGATATGAGGAAGGATACGAGAGCTCTGCGGAGGATCAGTATTCGGGCGATTATTCCGATGATTTAAGCTTTGAGGATATGAGCACATCTCCCGGAAGAAGTATAAAGAGAGAGTACAACAACGCTGAAAAGTACAGCACTTCATACGTTAAAAGCTCGGGTAAAAAGAAAGCGGGCTTTTCCGGTATGACGATCGTCTGCGCTGTTATCGGTGTCCTTATCGGCGGATCCTTCGGAGCGGCTTTGGGAGCCGTGATCGGTGCGATGTTTGTTATGAACGCCGTAGTTACCGGTATCATCGGAGCTGTAGTAATGGGACTTGCCCTCGGAGCAGCCTGCGGAAGCTCTGTAAATCACATCCCCGGAAGGATAGCTCTTATTGTTTTAACATTTCTTATTGTTAATGTTACGGGCGTGTATTTTGTTTTATACAATATCTACAACGGCCCCGACTCGGCTAAAAACCTTATGGCGTCAACCATCCAGGAGACCGGTCAGCTTAAGTTTGTAAACAAGATTTTCCTTTCCGAAGAAGAGATTGCCGAGATCAGCAATCGAAACAGTATGGGAACACTTGACGCAGAGGTCGATACCGGGCTTATAAGCGTCGGCGGATCGACTGAAAGCGCGGGAGAAGGCGAGGATGCATCCGAAGCTTCGGAGTTTGATATAAACGGATTTGAAATCGTTGAGGTATCCGGAAGAACATACTTCGGAAAACTGATGATCATAAACGATCCTTCAAGAGTTAAGCTTACAACAATCTTTGACGGCTCATGGAAGGAATACGGCGAGACCTTGGACGTACTTGTAGACAAGGGAAATTTCCTTGCGGGAGTAAACGGCGGTGAATATCAGTCAGACTCTAACAAGGGCGGATCTCCCAAGGGCCTTGTTGTCTGCGATGGCGAGATCCAGTATAACAATCCCCAGGCCGGTGATGTAATGGTCGGATTTAATACTGACAACATCCTTATCATCAGAGACATCGGCGGTATGAGCGCAAGCTCTGTAAAGGATCTTGTGGCTGAACTTCAGATCCGCGACGCCGTAACCTTCAAGGACATCGCCGACGGAGATGACAACCACTTTACAAAGCTTATCATTAACAGCGAGTCCGTATCATTAAACGGAAGCGGTTCCGGTGCGAACCCCCGTACCGTTATCGGACAGAAGGCTGACGGTACAGTCCTTATCCTTGTTACCGACGGACGCGGAGCCGGCGGACACTTAGGCGCTACCGCTGCCGACGTAATATCCGTTATGCAGGAGTACGGTGCTGTGAACGCGGCGAACCTTGATGGCGGAAGCTCATCATGTATGTATCATGACGGCGAGTACGAGATGACATCGGTTACTCTGTATTATTCAAACGCATCATGGAGACTTCCTCTTGCGTTCGTGGTAGAAAGGAGATAACCGTGATGAAAAAGACACAGGAAAAGAGTTCAATAGGATTTTGGGCTTTTTATATATTATTTATTTTGGTCCTTGTGGGATTTTGGATCTACTTCTTAAACGGTGTTATAAAGAAGGACCTTGCGATCTATGAAGCGGCGCAGCCGAGCCATGTTATGGAGGAGGTTGTTTCAAAGATCCAAAGCGGAGATCTCTCCTCTATGAACTTTGCAGAGAGTTCATCGAGATTCGAATCTCCGGATATTTACAAAGAGGCATTTGAAAGCGCCATTGCCGGCAAGGAGATAACCTTTAAGGAAAATGCGAGTAGCTACGATGCACAGGCTCCTGTTTTTGATATTTATGCCGATGATGCGCATATTGCGACAGTTAATATAAAGTCCGTATCCTCGAAACAGCTGATGTTTATCCTTTCCGTACAGGAATGGGAGGTTGCAAGCGTTTCTCCTATATATGAAACAGGAAGCGAAGAGATCGTTATTCAGATTCCTGACACCTACACTGCCAGCGTAAACGGTATTCCGGTTGATGAAAGAGAGCTTGTGGGAGAGCCCGAGGACTTTAAGGAGTTTGAAATCGCGGCGGCTTATACGGATGTTCCCAAGAAGCTGACCTACGCTGTAAGCGGACTTATGAGTGTTCCTACCGTAGAAGTAGTGGACGGCGAAGGAAATGTAGCAAATGTGGAGGTAGACGGAAATACATATACCGCAACCTTTACAGGAGGTGAGGTTCCTGCGGATATAGCCCAGAGCGCACTTACCAATGCTAAAAATATTTCAGATATTTATGCCGGAGACAGAACTCTCGGATCTATGAGAGGACTTTTCCCTACAGATTCATATCTGATCCCTCTTTTTGAGAGTTATATCAACCATGACCTCTGGATGTACAGCGGACATACCGCTCCTACGTATTCCGAAGAGGAGACATCAAATTATATAAGATACAACGACAATTTCTATTCGGTGGATGTTTCTTATCTTAAGACAATGTATCTGCCAAAGAGAAATATGACTGCCAACGACCGCACCCACAATACCTACTATTACGCTCTTGTGGACGGAAAATGGCTCATTGTGGATATGATAAGTAAGAACGAATAACCGAGGGTCCCCAGGTAGGGTTGACACTTCGTAATACCTATGGTATATTAAATTTAACAAATTTAATAATTTTGTAACAAATAGTGCAGGTGTTATGAAGAAACTTAGTTATCGAAATATACTTAAAATGGTAGTAAAGCTGTCATCTATGAGTATGGCAGCTTTATTTTTTTTGTCAGGCAACGCCCCCGCAATGAATTCATATGCGGCTACAGCTTCTGAGGTGCTACCCGGAGGAGGAGCTGTCGTAGCTCTCGGGGGAAGCGACAAGACTGCATCTCTTAACGGAGTGGAGGATGTTATAAACTCCCAGGAAGAGATCAAGGTCAGACTTAAGGCAAACGAGAAAGAAGAATACGAGAATCTGGTAGATAATCTTGCTATCGCAGATACAAAGGATTATCTGTACGTCAGGAGCGAGCCCGATTCAAACTCCGAGTATGTCGGAAAGATATACGATGACAGCGTGGGAAAGATTCTTGACAGGGAAGACGGCTGGCTTTTAATCGAATCCGGAAGCATTACCGGATATGTTAAAGAAGAGTACTGTATCGTCGGAAAACAGGCAAAGGATATGGCCTCGGAAGTAGGATATGAGCTTGCCTGCGTCAATGTTCCCACGTTATACGTAAGAAGCAATCCCGATAAGGACGCGGAAGTTGTATGCGTTGTTAAAAACGGCGAGGAGTACCTGGTAAAGGATAAAAAGGACGGATACCTCCTTGTTGAGACCTCAAGCGGCGACGGCTGGATGGCAGAGGAATACGCCGACATAAATTGGCAGTTTACTTACGCAGAGTCCAATGAGGAAGAAGCGATCAGACTTGCCGAGGAGAGTTATGCAAAGGGAGTAGAGCTTGTAGAGTATGCTCTTCAGTTTGTGGGAAATCCTTATAAGTGGGGCGGAACAAGCCTTACTAACGGATGCGACTGCTCCGGATTTACAATGGCCCTTTATCAGCATTACGGAATCAGCCTTTCGCATGCTTCCGATGCCCAAAGATACGCGGGAGTTGCAGTTGACGGTATTGAGAATGCCCAGCCCGGAGATATTATAATCTACTCCGGACATGTAGCTATCTATATGGGGGACGGAAAGATCGTTCATGCTGCCAACTCAAGGCTCGGAATCGTTGTATCGGGAATCGACTTTATGACCCTTTTGGGTATAAGAAGAATTTTCTGACAGATAAAGATAAAAAATGTTCATTAGAACAGGGGAGAAAAAAGAAGTCGTCTTGTTTCCTTTTGTAAGATATGCACAAAGGAAATTGAAAGATGACTTCTTTTTGATTGTGGATAAGTTAAAGTTATCCACAGTGCTGAATAAAAAACAACGAAAAATCGGGATTATACACGATTTTATACACATTATCCACTTAAAATTATGTCAATCGGGGCATTTTTATGGTAAACCATTCGAACAGATGTTTTGTGCAGAATGTCCGATGTCTGTCATATTTACAAGTTTTCAGACAATTTTAAAGAGCAAGACTTTTACGAAATAAAGTGTTAAATTGTCAGATTATTGTTGATAAATACCAAATATTGTGCTACTATATTCTTACGAAATCCATATGAAAGGTACTCGCTTTTTATAAGCGAGATTGGAGTATATGATCCGGCAGGATACAGTGATCAAACTCCAATGCAAAGGGTGAAGCATATGAAATTTGTTATTATCGGCAGAAACATTGATGTTACTCCCGGACTTAAGAGCGCAGTCGAGGACAAGCTCGGAAAGCTGGAAAAGTATTTCAATGAGGACACAGAAATTCACGTAGCCCTAAGCGTAGAAAAGGAGCGCCAGAAGATAGAGGTTACAATCCCCGTAAAAGGAAGTATTATCCGTTCGGAGCAGGTTTCAAGCGATATGTATGTATCAATAGACCTCGTAGAAGAGATCATCGAGAGACAGCTCAAGAAATATAAAAACAAGATCATCGAGAAACAGCAGGATGCGGTAGCATTTTCAAAGGCATATGTTGAGAATGATTCCGATGAAGATGAGGAGATCAAGATCATCCGTTCAAAGAAGTTCGAGATCAAGCCCATGTATCCCGAAGATGCCTGCGTTCAGATGGAACTCCTCGGACATAACTTCTTCGTATTTATCAACGCAGAGACCGATCAGGTCAATGTAGTTTACAAGAGAAAGGGCGAGACCTACGGTCTTATCGAGCCCGAGTTCTAAGATTTAGAAAGACATAATTAAATATCGGAATAGTGAGTGAAGGTGCAATCTTGAGTTGCACCTTCATTTTTTAACAAAAAAGTGTTAAAAATTTGTTGCAAATTTAGCCGTTTTGAATTTGTTTTACGATTGCAAATATATATGCTGTATGATAAAATTACGAAGAGTGTGAAAAAAATAACAATCACATCAACATAATAATTTTTTCATTAAAGAAAACGGAGGAATTCAAGATGGCAAGAAAAGTTGTTTTGGCCGGTGCTTGTCGTACCGCTATAGGTACAATGGGTGGTTCTCTTTCCACCATCCCCGCTGCAGAGCTGGGTGCAATCGTAATCAAGGAGGCTCTTAACCGTGCGGGCGTTGCTCCCGAGAAGGTTGATCAGGTATACATGGGCTGCGTTATCCAGGCAGGTCAGGGACAGAATGTTGCCCGTCAGGCTTCCATCAAGGCCGGACTTCCCATCGAAGTTCCTGCCGTTACCATTAACGTTGTTTGCGGATCAGGTCTTAACTGTGTAAACCAGGCAGCTCAGATGATCATGGCAGGAGATGCAGATATCGTTGTTGCCGGCGGTATGGAGAACATGTCAATGGCTCCCTTCGCTCTTCCTCAGGGACGTTACGGATACAGAATGACATGGCCCAGCCAGAGCCAGGGTGCTCTTGTTGATACCATGGTTAAGGATGCTCTTTGGGATGCATTCAACGACTATCATATGATCACAACTGCCGACAACGTAGCTAAGGAGTGGAACCTTACAAGAGAAGAGCTCGATGAGTTCGCACTTAAGTCTCAGCAGAAGGCTTGCGCAGCTATCGAGTCAGGCGCTTTCAAGAAGGAGATTGTTCCCGTAGAGGTCAGAAAGAAGAAGGAAGTTGTTGTATTCGATACCGATGAAGGACCCAGACCCGGATCTACCATCGAAGGACTTGCAAAGCTTCGTCCTCTTAATCCCGACGGAGTTGTTACCGCAGGTAACGCTTCAGGAATCAACGACGGTGCTGCAGCAATCGTTGTTATGAGCGAAGAGAAGGCTAAGGAGCTTGGCGTTAAGCCTATGGCTACCTTCGTAGCAGGTGCTCTTGCAGGCGTTCGTCCCGAGGTTATGGGTATCGGACCTGTTGCAGCTACCAAGAAGGTTATGGCTAAGGCCGGCATGAAGATCGAAGACTTCGACATCATCGAGGCTAACGAGGCATTTGCCGCACAGTCTGTTGCAGTTGGTAAGGATCTCGGCATAGACGTTGACAAGCAGCTTAACCCCAACGGAGGAGCTATCGCTCTCGGACATCCCGTAGGAGCATCAGGAGCTCGTATCCTTGTTACTCTTCTTCATGAGATGGAAGCTAAGGGCGCTAAGAACGGACTTGCTACTCTTTGCATCGGTGGCGGTATGGGATGCGCTACTATCGTTCGCAGAGAAGATTAATTAACAGATTACACTAAACATTGTAACCGTGGGCCTAGCCTGTGATACGAAATTTCCTGCAACGCTTCCGCTATGGGTCTTCGAGCAGCGGTACTAAACTCGTTCTTCGAACTCGTTAAGTGCCGGCCTCAGACACATTGCCGGAAATTTGTATTCACAGGCTCTCCCCCGGGATAAAGATTAGGAGTATAAAAATGGAATTCATTTTATATGAACAGAAAGGTGCAATTGCTACTATCACAATCAATCGTGAGAAGGCATTAAACGCACTTAATTCACAGGTACTCGATGAACTCAACGCTACATTAGATGGCGTGGATCTCGAGACCGTTAGATGTCTCATCCTTACCGGTGCAGGCGAAAAGAGCTTCGTTGCAGGCGCTGATATCGGAGAGATGAGCACTCTTACTAAGGCTGAAGGCGAAGCTTTCGGCAAGAAGGGAAATGATGTTTTCAGAAAGCTCGAGACTTTCCCTATCCCTGTAATCGCGGCAGTTAACGGATTTGCTCTC
>CADATP010000072.1:9381-10922 GCA_902790935.1 uncultured Lachnospiraceae bacterium
GTTGGCCTCGGAATCACCCCCGGATTCGGCGGAACCCAGAGACTTGCCCGTCTTGTAGGCGCAGGCATGGCTAAGCAGCTTATCTACACTGCAAGAAACATCAAGGCTCCCGAAGCTTACCGCATCGGACTTGTAAATGATGTGATCGCTGCTACCGTTGATGAGGCAGGAAATGTTACCGTATCCGCAAAGGACAACCTCATCGCAGCAGCTGAGAAGATGGCGACCACCATTGCTCAGAATGCTCCCATCGCCGTTCGCAACTGCAAGAAGGCTATAAACGAAGGTCTTCAGGTAGATATGGACAAGGCTATCGTAATCGAGGAGAAGCTCTTCGGAGACTGCTTCGAGACCGAGGACCAGAAGGCAGGAATGGGCAACTTCCTTGAGAAAGACAAGGAAAAGAAGCTTAAGGTTGTACCTTTCCAGAATAAGTAATCTATTAAAATTTTTTATATTTCACTATGGAGGAAATAATCATGAAAGTTGGCGTAATCGGTGCCGGAACTATGGGCCAGGGAATTGCTAAGGCATTCGCACTGGTAGACGGCTATCAGGTTGCTCTCTGCGATATCAAGCAGGAGTGGGCTGAAGGCGGAAAAGACAAGATTGCTAAGGGATATGCAAAGCTTGTAGAAAAAGGAAAGATGACTCAGGAGAACGTTGATGCTGTCCTTGCAAGAATCACTCCCGGTCTTAAGGAAGATCTTTGCGCAGACTGCGACCTTATCGTAGAGGCAGCATTCGAAGATATGCAGGTCAAGAAGACCACTTTCTCCGAGCTTGACAAGATCTGCAAGGAGTCATGCGTATTTGCATCAAACACTTCTTCACTTTCAATCACCGAGATCGGAAACGGACTTACCCGTCCTATGATCGGTATGCATTTCTTCAACCCTGCAGACAGAATGAAGCTTGTTGAGGTTATCGCAGGTGTTAACACTCCTCAGGCTACTGTTGACAAGATCATCGAGATCGCTAAGGAGATCGGCAAGGAGCCCGTACAGGTTAACGAGGCTGCAGGCTTCGTTGTTAACCGTATCCTTATCCCTATGATCAACGAAGCTGCTTTCATCAAGATGGAAGGTGTTTCAGACATCGAAGGTATCGACAGCGCTATGAAGCTTGGTGCAAACCATCCTATGGGACCCCTTGAGCTCGGCGATTTCGTTGGACTTGATATCTGCCTTGCTATTATGGACGTTCTTTACAAGGAGACCGGCGATTCCAAGTATCGTGCATGTCCTCTTCTTCGTAAGATGGTCCGCGGCGGAAACCTTGGCTGCAAGAGCGGTAAGGGATTCTACGTATACAACGCAGACAGAACCAAGACTCCTGTAGATAAACTGTAATTTGATTGATATGGCTGAGCTAAATCAAAAATGATTCTGCTTGCAGAAAATCATTTTTGATTTAGCGAAGCTAACAAACGTGAGCAAGTAGCAATTTCCTTGTATGCAAGGAAATTGGCGGATTGCGAATGTTTGTAGGATTGCGCAAGCTGCTATGCAGCGAAGCGATCAGAGGTATCTGATATTAAT
>CADATP010000073.1 GCA_902790935.1 uncultured Lachnospiraceae bacterium
ACAGCGCTTCTGAAGGTATTGATGCCACCGCTCTTGCTGATGGATCTTGTATTTACGTAGGACGATGTGTCCCGCGCGTTATGTACGATCTTTGTTCCCGTATCAAGGTTTTGTCCGTTTCCGGCAAATGTAACTCCGGTAAACTCGCTCCTTGCACCTTTTCCGTTAAGTACGCTCATAGGATAGAGATAAGAAACATGGGATCCGAAAGAGCCCGATATCCACTCGATCTTTCCGCCCTCGTCAACGATGGCTCTCTTGGTATTAAGGTTATACATATTCTTGGACCAGTTCTCTATTGTAGAATAGCGAAGGGTCGCATTCTTTCCCACAAAGAGCTCAACGCATCCCGCATGCAGATTGGCCACATTGTACTTAGGTGCTGAACAGCCTTCGATAAAGTGTAAGTACGCGTCATCTTCAACTATTATCAGCGTATGCTCGAACTGTCCCGCTCCCTTGGCGTTTAATCTAAAGTACGACTGAAGGGGAATATCAAGATGAACTCCCTTAGGCACATACACAAAGGATCCGCCGGACCAGACTGCTCCGTGAAGGGCTGCAAATTTATGGTCTGTAGGAGGGACAAGAGTCATAAACTTTTCTCTTATAAGGTCGCCGTACTCCCCGCGAAGCGCGCTCTCAATATCCGTATAGACAACGCCTCTTTCGGATACTTCCTTGCGGACGTTATGGTATACAAGCTCCGAGTCGTACTGAGCTCCGACTCCGGCGAGAGATTTTCTCTCAGCCTCGGGAATTCCAAGCCTTTCAAAGGTGTCTTTTATATCCTCGGGAACATCATCCCAGTTTGTCTGCATTCTCTTTGTGTTGGGTCTGACATATGTAACTATATGTTCCATATCCAGCCCGTCTATGGAAGGTCCCCAGTCCGGAACCGGGATCTCGTTGTAGATCTTAAGGGATTTAAGGCGAAACTCCCGCATCCAGTCGGGATCGTTTTTTTCGTCTGAAATCTGATTAACGATCTTTTCGGTAAGTCCCTCTTCTACTTTGTATGCATCTTCATCCGCGTACCTGAAATCATAGATACTGCGGTCTATATCTTCTACTTGTGTTTTCTCTTTCATTTTTTCATCTCTTATAATGCAGCTAAAAAAACTACATGTTTTCATACTTTTCAAAGCCGTTCTCGTTTACTTCGCTGACAAGCTCGGGGCCACCCTCGCAAACCACTCTGCCGTCCACTATAATATGGGTCTTATCCACGTTAAGGGATTCAAGGATCTTTGTGGAATGGGTGATGATTATAAGAGCTCCGCCAACGGATTTACGGTATTCCTCGATTCCCTTTGATACGATATGGACCGCATCGACATCAAGTCCGGAGTCTGTCTCGTCAAGGATCGCAAGATCGGGCTTAAGCATCAAAAGCTGCAGTATTTCCGCCTTCTTTTTTTCTCCGCCGGAAAAGCCCACATTCAGGTCTCTGTCGGCATATCCCTCATCCATAGAAAGAAGCTTCATAGTCTCGGAAAGCTTCTTCTTAAAGTCCCAAAGTCTTATTCTCTCGCCGGTTTTTATCTCGAGAGATGTCTTTATAAAGTTGCTTAAGGTTATCCCGGGAACCTCTATCGGATTTTGAAAAGAAAGGAACATACCCATCTTTGCGATCTTGTCCGCCGATTCTTCGGTGATGTCTTCGCCCTTAAAATAAACCTTTCCGCCTGTTTTTTCGTACTCAGGGCTTCCGATAAGGGATGAGCCGAGAGTCGACTTTCCGGCTCCGTTCGGTCCTAAGATGACATGGACCTCGCCTTCTCCCACCTCAAGGTTTAGGCCTTTAAGAATCTCTTTTTCCTCCACCTTGGCTTTAACTTTTAAATCTTCTACTTTCAACAACTGTGCCATTAATTAACAATGCTCCTCTTCTTATGTCCCTATATCCTTGTTTTGCCTATGCAGGTGCAGCTTATCCTTTATTCTTTGCACGTGCTTTTCTCGGTTTTGTTCAGCATTCCGCAAAGACAGTTTTTTGACGCGTTTTCGCAGATCGAGTAGTTTCCGCCGTCAATAAGCAGCTTTTTCCCGTTTACCAAAGCGTCCGCTATCTTCTTTCTCGCCCTTTCGTAAACCTCCGTCACGGTAGTCCTTGAAATACGCATATGGGAAGCGCACTGCTCATGGGTAAGCCCAACGTAATCCACCATCCTGACGGCTTCGAACTCGTCAAGAGTAAGTACAACTTCACTGTTTCCCTTTTGCTCTACCGGGCCAAACTCTCTGTATATTGGCTCTCTGCAGATTCTGCGATTTCTTTGAGGTCTCGGCATAATCTATTCTCTCCTGAACACACTTAACAATTTATTTCCGACATATGTCGATTATAGCACATGATATTGATAGGTCAATATCAAAAAAAATAAATATTTCATTAAATAAGAAACACTGTTATAATTCAAATTATGATGAACATACTTTTATACGAATACAAAAAACACAAAAAACTTATACTCGGATACCTGATAGCCTGCATGGTCCTCTCCTTTTTTGCGGGATCTATGTTTGGAAGAGGGTCTCAAAATACCTCCTATGCCGGAGAAATATCCGCTTCGGAAAGCCTGGTATCTCTTAATGATGCCATCTTAGGGGATAAGCTAAACAATTTGGCAGGCGACTATTCGGGGTCGGTTTCAATATCCGCCGAGCCTTTTACCGCTCTGCTTTTTTTAAGTATTGTTTCAAATATCAATAAGCTTGCGGATAACCCTTTAAATATGCCGAGCCTTCCTTTGGACAAGCCCTGGATCCTCGCTGTTATAGCTGTCTTTTTCGTGGCCAGCAAATTTATGAAATCCAACAGCTCTACCAGCGTATTCGGTATCTGCACCTTGGGTTACCTTGAGAAGTTTCTGGGTACGGCTTGTATCCTCGTAATAGGAATAATCAGCGTTGTTACCGTTTCATCCGGAGCGGGAAATGCCATAGCCGCTTCTTTAGATTCCTTGCCGGGAGCTGCCCTTTCCGGCTTAGGTGCCGCCGCGGAACCTGCCAGTTCCGGCAATGTCTTTATCGGTGCATTATCAGCGCTCTTTTCCGCGGTAATGGGCTTTCTTTCCCTTATCGTCAACTTTATAATCAAAACCGTATTTAAGGGACTTGAAGCTCTCCAGGTAATCTTCGGAACCGTTCCTTTTGTAGCGTTTTTATGCGAGGCGGGAAAAGCGTTTCTTGTTCTTGTACTCTGTGCGATAAACGTCTGGTTCCCTGTAGCAGGATACGTTCTTAACGTCATCTTCTTTATAGTATGCTGCCTACTCTTTAGAGCCTGCTACTATGCATCAAAGTACTTTGAAAACATATATTTCCTTCCCTTTATACACAAGATTTTCTCTATGCGAGGCAAGACACATCTTATCCCTAAGCGCCTTCCCAAGAGACTTCGCAAAGCCTTGGAAGAAAACGGAATGGATGTTACTTTTATCATCCCCGCCTATGTTAAAAGAAGGCACAGAAATTCAATCTTAAGGATCCGTCCCTTAAGACGGCTTTTCCTCATCCATACAGACGACGGAAAAAATTTCCTCTTCTTTAAGAAATACAACAAGAATAGAAACTACTTCCTTCCCTTTGAATCAACGGATGAATCCGAGATGTTCTTAAGAAAAGGATTTACCCTTTACGAGATATACAGGTATCTTCCTACGGAGAAAAATCTTCAAAAGAAAAAGCCCGTTAAGGATTTTTCACTTGTATTTTCCAAGGATTATATCTCGCATATCGATACCATCATCTCGCTTACCGGCTATACCGATATCCTTTCCGTAATCGAAGCCGAAAAGGCCGAAAAGAAGGAACAAAGGGCCCTGCTTCGGGAACAGAAAACAGCCGAGATCATGGAGAAATTCGGCAAGATTTTCTCCCGGAAGAAAAATGCCTAATTATAAACAATTAATAAATTTCGAAATAAACGCTGGCTTTTTTGAAGATTAGTAAATATAATACAGATAATCTACAAATAAAACCTTCGATTGAACACACACTTGACAACACGTTTTCGTTTTGCCCGATTAAGGAGGTTTAAAAATGTTGGATTTAATAATTATCGGAAGTGGCCCTGCGGGATTATCCGCGGCTATCTATGGCATTCGTGCCAATTTGAATCTTCTCGTCATCGAGAAGGATTACGAGGGTACAGGTCAGATTGCCCTCAGCAGCAAGGTTGACAACTATCTCGGTTTACCCGGTCTCGACGGCTACAGCATGGGCGAACAGTTCAGGCAGCATGCCGCAGATTTTGGTGTCAATTTCCTTGAAGCTACTGTCACTGAGATTTCCCAGGATGCAAATGACAAACACTGGATTGTTAAGACTGCAGACGGAGCTGTTAACGAAGCTAAAGCTATTATTTATGCAGCCGGCGCCGTACACAGACATCTTGGCGTTCCCGGTGAAAACGAATTTGCCGCTAAGGGCGTTTCCTACTGTGCTACCTGCGACGGTGCTTTCTACAGAGGAAAGGTTACCGCAGTTGTTGGCGGAGGAGATACCGCGCTTGATGATGCGCTTTATCTTTCAGCCCTTTGCGAAAAGGTATATCTAATCCACAGACGCGATGCTTTCCGCGCCGCAGAGATTACAGTGGGCAGAGTAAGGAGCAAGGAAAACATCGAGCTTGTACTTAATTCACAGGTTGAAGAGATCCTTGGCACAGACAGAGTTAATTCCGTAAGACTTGTAGGCGGCAGGGTTCTTGATATCGACGGAATCTTCGTAGCTGCAGGTTCAGTACCCGTAAGCCGCGTTGTTCCCGAATGCGTAGAGAAAAATGAAGCCGGCTACATCGTTGCTGACGAAACCGGCGTTACTTCAGCCCCCGGATTCTTCGCAGCCGGAGATGTTCGTACAAAGGCTTTAAGACAGGTCGTAACCGCTGTTTCAGACGGAGCAAATACAGCTACCGCGGCAGCACACTACATTGAGAATTTTTAAGGCAAATAAACTTTAAACTATTTTAGGAAAGATAAGAGGATATTAAAATGGCAGAAATTACTTTAACTATGGATAATTTTGAGGCAGAGGTTCTTAATTCCGATGTTCCCGTAATCGTTGACTTTTGGGCTACCTGGTGCGGACCCTGCAAGAAGCTTGGACCCATCATCGCTCAGATTGCCGAGGAGAAGGCCGGAGTTGTTAAAGTTGGTAAGGTAAACGTTGACGAGCAGATGGCTCTTGCTTCAAAGTACAATATTATGAGCATCCCTACCGTAATCCTTTTTAAGGGCGGTCAGGCAACCACAACTTCCGTTGGATTTAAGTCAAAGGAAGAGCTTCTTGCCGCTTTTGGAATCTGATTAATCTATGCTATAATATGCGGGAGCTTTGGCTCCCGCATTTTTTTAGGAATTTTTACCATGAACAATGACGAATTAAAGGTTTTGCAAAACCGTCTCCGCGACCTTGCGGAGCGCTCCTACAACCAAAACATCTACACCTTCAGCAGCTTCCTCTCCATCGGCGAGCAGGAGGCTTACTTTAGTCTGGAAAAAGAGCTTTCCTACGCTTCTCCTCATCTTTACGGAGGATATGAGGGAGCAGAGAGAATGCTGGTCAGATTCGGAGACCCCGAAGCTCTCGGGTACGAAGCCGAAATTCCTATAGTTTGTATACATATCACCCCTTTAATGGAAAAATTCGCGGACAAGCTAAGCCATCGCGATTTCCTCGGAGCCCTTATGAACCTTGGTATCGAAAGAGATGTCCTCGGCGATATCAAAGCCGGAGAAAAGGAGGCCTATCTTTTCTGCCTTGATTCTATTTCTGAGTTTATCTGCGAAACTCTCGATAAAGTAAAACATACAAACGTTAAATGCTCTATTGTCAGCGAAAAAAGTGAACTCCCCGAGGATATCCCCGAGGAGCTTACTGTGCAGGTTTCTTCCGCCAGAGCTGACGCTCTCATATCTAAAGTCTTTAATATGTCAAGAAACGATTCTTTAGAAATATTTCGCGCCGGAAAGGTTTTCATAGGCGGCAGGCTTTGCGAGAACAATTCAAAAACAGTATCTGAAGGAGATGTTATAAACGCCAGAGGGTACGGGAAATTCAAGATCTCCGGACAGCCTAAGGTTACCAAAAAAGGTAAGCTTTCCATTACCGTAGACGTATATAGATAATCCGCACATTACCCGGAATCTGTAAGCGAAAGCCGTAGTAAAGACTTTTTGTAGTAGCCGTCTCCACCACTTTATGTGGTTTGTCAAGTCACGTCCAAAGTCGTATTATTCTTCATAGTTTCCTATAACGCACTTATCGAAAGGACTAATATGGCTATTAGAATACTTACAGATTCCGCTTCCGATATTACACAAAAAGAGGCTGAAAGCCTCGGCATTACTGTAATTCCTTTGGTTGTTAATTTTGGAGAAGAATCCTTTAGAGACGGCGTAGACCTTGACCACAACGGCTTTTATTCAAAGCTTATCGAAACAGACGAGTTTCCTAAAACGAGTCAGGTTCCTCCCTACGAATTTGAGGAATACTATAAAAAGCTGACCGAAAACGGAGATGAGGTTCTTTGCATTACTCTTTCAAGTAAACTTTCAGGTTGTTTCCAAAGCGCTAATATTGCCGCGGAGGATTTCGGAGACAAAGTACGCGTCGTAGATTCGTTAAATGTAACCATCGGTCAGCGCATCCTTATAGAAATGGCCCTTGACCTTATAAGCAAAGGCCGGTCTATAGACGAAATCGTTGAAAAAATCGAAGAGGAAAAGAAACATATTCATCTAATTGCCCTTCTTGACACCCTGGAATATCTTAAAAAAGGTGGTCGTATTTCCGCAACCGTCGCTACTGCGGGCACTTTGCTAAATATAAAACCCGTTGTATCCGTTGTCGATGGAGAAGTCATCTTTCTTGGTATGGCAAGAGGGTCAAAAAACGGTAATAATAAGCTGATGGAACTTGTAAAAAAAGAGAACGGCATTAACTTTACAAAACCGCTCTCTTTAGCCTACACAGGGCACTCAAGAAATATGCTTGATAAATATCTTGAGGACTCAACCTCTATTTATGAAACATATATAAGTTCCGGAAAGGAACTGCCCATCCATACCGTTGGGTGTACTATTGGTACACATATTGGGCCCGGCGCAATAGCCCTTGCCTTTTTTGCACCCTGAGTACCTTTGGATTTATTTGAATTGTTCCGCTTGTTATTCTCGTTTACTTTACGATTGAGTTAAGCTCAAGCACCTCAAAGCCTTCAGCTTTACCTTTAAGTTTTATTGAGTCCCCAAGGGAGGTACAGGTAATTCTGTCGCCAAGTTCATCTGCAACCGCACGGCTTATATATACCTTTCCTCCGGGGGCGTTAGCTTCAAGACGCGCTGCAGTGTTTACAGTATCTCCGATTGCGGTATAGTCCATACGAAGCGGCGCTCCGATATTGCCTACAACGGCGGGTCCCCAGTTTACTCCGACGCCAAAAGAAACCGATCTTCCAAACCGCTCCTGCAATTCTTCTCCAAGAGCCTTTGATTCTTCAACCATATCCATCGCCGCACGGCAGGCAAGATAAACCGGGTCTTCCTGCGCCACAGGAGCATTCCAAAATGCCATAGTGCAGTCCCCGACGAATTTATCCAGAGTACCGTGGTTTTGCATTATACACTTTGTTGTAAGCGTAAGATATTTATTTATAATCTCAACAACAGTCTTTGGATCCAGAGCCTCGCTCATAGTCGTAAATCCCCTGATATCTACGAACAATACTGCGATATTGTACTCTTTTCCGCCAAGTTCCAGCTCTTCTTCCCCTTTGTCAAGGAGCTGTCTCATAACAGCCGGATCTATATATCTGCCAAAGGTGCTTTGCACACGCCTTTTCTCCATTGCGGCGCGCATATAGTTCATAGCTATGGACGCGATGAAAAGTATCGTTACAAAGAGCGGAACCCAAAGAACATGGAGTATGATCCCGGCGCGATATAAGATGAGACAGGCTCCTATCCACAGCCCGCAGGCTGCGACCTCTCCTATTACAAGATACCTCGTCTTTCTCTCGTAAAAAAATACCCCCAGTCCCACACAGATAATAAATAGTATTATGATCTGGGGTATCTTTCCGGCCTCTTTTGGATAAAATCCGTTTCTGAGGACGTCCAGCGCATTAGCCATTACTTCCACGCCGTACATAGGTGCGGCGCGGTCGATGGATGTGCGATAAGCATCCTGCAGACCTACCGTATAGGGTCCGATAAATACAATCTTATCTTCAAAGAAGGAAGGATCAATATTCCCCTCTATCAGATCCGCTACGGATATTCCGTCAGAGTATCCGCCATTTTTCTTCATAAAAGGCATATAGAAAAAGCCGTTCTCTGTCTTCGGCATTTCATTTTGCTCTATTCCGGTCTCCCTGCAATATCTTTCATACATCACACCCGGAAGCGAATATACTCTTCCCTTCTCCGGTACATCTACAAACAAAAGATAATGCCTTAGGACAGCGTCATCATCTTCCATAATGTTTATATGTCCGATTCCGGCTGATGCGTTTAAAAGCTCCTCGTAGGGCTCATCCCATCCAACAACGCTCCGTGTTTTAAGCCTATATCCCTCTTCCCCTTCAATAAGCGTACTTCCGATTGTTCCCGATGCAGCCAGGTAAGCATTCCCCGCTTTCTTAACTGCCTCTACCAGCTCTTCATCCGCTTTTGCATCATCGCTTTTTCCTACATACAGCGTATCTATACCGATTACCGCGGGAACCCTGCCCTCAGGATCGCTGCAAAGATAGTTTATGGCTTCGGCCATAACGCTTCGAGACCAAGGCATAGGGCCAAGCTCAGCCAGAGCCCTCTGGTCAATGCCAACAATCACTATTTCCCCGTCTGTCGCAGTCTCTTGCTGATACAGAAAATCGGAAACTACTCCGTCCGGCTCTCTTAGCGCATCCGTTCCGGCAAGAACGCAGAAAAAGGCCGTTGCCAATACTACTGCTGCCACCCAGATTATAAAATCTCTTCTCTTTCTCATAGTTCCCTCATTTCTCTTCAAATTTACAAAAGAGCAGGTACTGAGAAATAGCTCAATTCCTGCTCTTTATTTATTAATATATTAAACTTAAATCTTGAAAAACTCAAGCTCTTCATCGAGCTTAACTGCGATCTCGTCGAGTCCGCCGGCAGCTGCTGCAAGAACATTAACAGTAGCGTTAAGTTCCTCCATAGATGCGCTTGTCTCTTCGGTAGAGGCTGCGTTTTCCTCCGATACAGCAGAAAGCGAACTCATCGCGTCAACGATCTCATTCTTGGA
>CADATP010000074.1 GCA_902790935.1 uncultured Lachnospiraceae bacterium
GTCAGAATATTCTGACAATGAACCCCCAACCCCGTCCCCCTGTGTCATTTTATGCCCGGTCTTTATAGTCTGCGAGGACGATCTGCCCTTGTTTTATAGTTTCTTTCATATCGATGATACGCTGGTTTTCGGAACCTCTGAATTTAAGTCGGAGGTTCTTTTTATTTTTATCGAATTCTCCGTCTACAAGAACATCGGTCAGTTTAAGGAGTTCGGCAAGGTCTTCGGCGTCGGCAGCAGGGCTGTAATCAGCCAAAACTCTGTTCCTCGGAACCTGTTCGTAAGCAGGAACCCTGTCGGCAGTCCAGATTCCGGCTCTTGCAAGGAGCTCTTCGGCGAGATAACCGCTGTAGATCCAGATGGTTTTATAAGGGTAAAGAGCTTTTATCTGTTTTGAAAGATCAAGCACAGTCCCTCTGTTGGCGGGCTCCATAGGCTCGCCCCCAAGGAAGGTCATCCCGGCAACGTAATCAGGCTTAAGAGCTTCTAAAATCTCGGCGGTCTGTTTCTCGGTATATTCGAAGCCGTAATGAAAATCCCAGGTGTCTGCGTTAAAGCACTCCTCGCACTTATGGGTACAGCCGCTGACAAAGAGATTTACACGGACCCCCGGCCCGTTTGCTATATCATTTTTCTTGATCACTCCATAATACATAAAAGCTCCTACAACCACAACATATAGTATTATTATAACTTTTGTGCCACAATTTTCAAGTATATATTGACATTTGAATTATGTTAGTATAAACTAACCAATAGCGTTATTGATAACGACTATCATGTAGAATTGCTTTAGATTTAACAGAGGAAGATATGGTAAAGATAGGAAGAAACGATCCCTGCTGGTGTGGCAGCGGAAAAAAATATAAACAGTGTCATGAAGCATTTGATGCTAAGATAAAAAAGTTTGCTCTTCAGGGAGCATATGTTCCGGATCATGAAATAATCAAGACTCCGGAGCAGATTGAAAAGATCAAGGAAAGTGCAAAGATCAATGTAAAGATCCTCGACACCCTCGATAAGGAAGTTTGCGAGGGAATGGAGCTTTCTAAGATCAATGACATCGTAAACGAGATCACATACGGTGCCGGAGCTATTCCCGCACCCCTTAATTATGAAGGATATCCCTACAGCGTATGTACTTCGGTAAATGAGCAGGTTTGTCACGGATTCCCCCATAAGGGAGTCTATCTTAAGGACGGAGATATTGTAAATATTGACTGCTCAACAATCCTTGACGGATATTTCTCTGACTCTTCGAGAATGTACTGTATCGGAAACGTCAGCGAGGAGAAGAGGAAGCTTGTCGAAGTTACAAGAGAGTCCGTTTACGAAGGATTAAAACAGGTTAAGCCCTGGGGCTTCTTGGGAGATATGGGTCAGGCAGTACACGACTACTGTTACGACAGAGGATATACTGTTGTAAGGGAGATCGGAGGACACGGCGTAGGACTTGAATTCCACGAAGATCCATGGGTGGGATATCATACAAAAGCAGGAACGGATATGCTCCTTGTTCCCGGTATGATCTTCACTATCGAACCGATGGTTAATATGGGCAAAGAAAAAATTAAGACCAATAAGGAAAACGGCTGGGAGGTTACCACAGCGGACGGAATGCCTTCGGCGCAGTGGGAGATCATGGTCCTTGTTACAGAGGAAGGAAACGAAGTACTCAGCTGGTAAGCTTTGACGGCCCCTTAGCGGATTTTGCGATTATTCGCTTTGGAGGCATGCTGAATAGGTTTATTTCGAAAACTCACTTAAAGGTGGGTTTTCAATTTACAAACGGGTTAGAAAGGACTAACAAGATGGCTCGAATGGTTACGAATCTGCAAAAAGATATAATTGTGCAAAGGCTTAGAGACAGGGGATGTCGCATAACGAAACAGCGCCTGATGCTTCTTGATATAATACTTGAGGAGGATTGCTCCAGTTGTAAGGAGATTTTTTACAAGGCTTCTAAGGTGGACAAGACTATAGGAAGCGCTACAGTTTATCGTATGATCAATACCCTCGAGGACATAGGGGCCATAAGCAGAAAGAATATGTACCGCATAGCCTGCGGAACTGCGACTTGTGATGAGATGGCCTGCACCATCAGCTTTGATGACGAAAGCACACTTGAGCTTTCCGGGGCAGAGTGGAACAAGGTGATACGGGAAGGATTAAATGCCCTCGGATATCTGGATGAACGTAAAGTGGTAAGTGTTGACGCGAGAAGCTGTGACTGCGCATCTTAAGCAGTCACAGCCGGCGTCATTAGGAGAAAAGAGTTTTATCTGTTTTATAGAGAAATATCTATATTCATTCCTTCCGAAACGGAAACGGAGGGGGCGGCGGGAAGCGGAGCCTGAGGCATAGAAGTGTGCGGCATCGAGATAAAGCCCGCTGAGCCGGATGCGGCTGCTCCGGATAAAGCGGCACCCTTTGCGGACGAATCTGCCTGGGGAGTGAAGCTTTGAGATGCCGGGGCCGTACTGATCGCTGATTTTCCTGCCTCTGACTGATGTTTGAATATCGCCTTAAGATATTCTTTGGCAGCCTTGGCAATTTCTTTCATCTCATCGCCGCGGTGCTTTATCTTAAGCATTTTGAAGTCGGCGGCGTTCATTTTTCCAACAGGTGCGGACAACTCTTCCATAAGATCGAAGGTTTCCATCATCTCCTGCATTTCCATAGAGATCTCGCTCATAAGGGCTGCCATTTCTTCGCTCATTTCGGCGGCAAGCTCCTCCATCTGTGCTGAAATCTCATTTGTAAAATCGGTCAAAGCTTCCGTAAGATATTCAGAATCTTCGGAGAATTCATAGGTTTCTTCCAAATACGGGTCTGACTGATATGTGGCTTCTCCCATTACTTCCTCGTAAGAGAGTTCATCGGAAGAGCCGGGATCTTCACCCCGCATCTCGCCCTCTGCGTCTAATTCTTTGTTTTTTTCCGCTTCCAAAGCATCCTTTAAAGACATGGTACCGGTTCCGTCGTCCGTTACCTGTATCATTTCTTCCTGCTCTAAGTGGGCAGCTTTCTTTCTTGCTATACGCTCCATGGACTTGGCATGGGTTAAAGCTGCATCTATCTCCTCGGCTTCGTATTCCCCACTCCCTTTAAGGCGTTTTAACCTAAGTACTTCTCGCTTCGCCACGGAGACAGCGGATTTAGCCGCTCTTGAAGTCTTGCTTCTTACTATCTGGGATGATACTTTTTTAAAGCTGTACTGGAGTTTCTTAACAGCGTTTGAGGATGATTTCTTCTTTGCTCTGCTTGCCTGCAAAGAGTCGGTATAAGCTTTTCCTAAGCTTAAAACGGATTCGTTTGGGCCTGAGGAAAAAACCTTCTTACCATCGGCAGTAATCTGACTGATGGAGCTGCTGTTATCCTTTGCCATTCTTTTTAGCTGCGCATTTTTTTGCATAACGGCAGCCTTACCCTGAGAAGGAGAGGGCGCAGTTTGAGATGCTTTTTTATTGTAATGTGGATCGTTTATTCTTCCGACGGGAAGGAGATTTGTTTTAGCTATTTTTCCCATAGGGCATCCTCCGTGACACCGGGCTTTTTAAACGGATATCATCCATGAATCCGAAAGTTTTACGTATGGTATATCGGGAAAATAATATAAACCTTTACGTCTAAAATAAAAATTTCTGCAAATTTTTGAAAAAAGTTCTTGCATTAATTATAATGGTATGGTAATATCCTTATTGTTGTTTCGGGGTGTGGCTCAGCTTGGTTAGAGCGCCGTCTTAGGGAGGCGGAGGTCGCGAGTTCGAATCCCGCCACTCCGACGATAATCGGAACCTTGTTTTCAGGGTTCCGATTTTTTTTTACCTAAAATGACACAGGGGGACGGGGTTAGGGGGTCATTTGAATGACCCCCCAACCCCGTCCCCCTGTGTCATTTTAGTCTTGGGGGGTACCGCCGAGGTTGACGGTTATTCTACGAAGTAAGGAAAAGAGGGTTTCGACCTCTTCGTCCGTAAGGCCGCTTAGAGTAGTTTCTTCCAGGTTTTGAATAAGAAGCTCCAGCTCATCCGTTTTTTGATTTCCGAGGTCGGTGGAGTATACTTTTTTGGCATAGTTGCCGGGAGATACCATATAGTCCTCGCGGAAGATCAGTCCCCGGTTTTCCATTTTTGACAAAAGCACAGCCATTGTAGAAGGTGTAACCGAACAGTACTTTGCCAGATCCTTTTGGAATATTCCCGGGGTACGGCGCAGTACGTAAAGAACCTTGGGCTGACCGTCGGAGAGCCCCAAAGCGCGAAAACCTATACGAGCCTTATCGTGATGTGCGTTGCTTGCGCGCATTAATGACAAAAATATTTTTTCTTCCATCTTATCTCCAATTAAAAAACGCCCTATACGGGTTAATATACAAATGCCTTCAAAGGCGCCTCACAGCTACAGATTATCATACATGAAAGATTTATTCAAGAAGGGCCTTACGTGTAGTTATTTAGCCCGGTTTGTGGTAAAATGGACTGCAAATAGTTTTAAAATAAGAGGTAATGAAATGACTCAGCTGATCGATTATTTAAAAGCCGCTAAAAGCCCTTATCATGCAGTGGAATTTGCTGCAAAGAGACTTAAAGAGGCGGGCTTTGAGGCTCTTGATTTTACAAAGGAATTTGAACTTAAAGAGGGTGGCAGATATTACTGCATGCCTTATCCAACGGCGCTTTTTGCTTTTAAGATTAAGAGCGGTAACAAAGCAGAGGGAATGCATATAGCCTGCGCTCATACAGACTCGCCCACATTTCGCATTAAGCCCAATCCTGATATGAAATCCGCGGGAATTAACAAACTCAATGCAGAGCCCTACGGCGGGATGCTTAAGCGTACATGGTTTGACAGAGCTCTTGGCGCAGCGGGAACAGTTCTCCTTAGAACGGAAAATCCCTACAGCCCTAAGGCAGTATTGTTTGACACTGAAAGTCCCTGGTTTATCATCCCCTCTCTTGCACCCCATATGGACAGGGAGATCGAGACAAAAAGCCTTGATCCTCAAAAGGAGCTTTTGCCCGTATTTAGCCTTGTTTCGGAGGACGAAGCGGGAAACAAATCCTTTGCGGGCCTTGTTGCTCAAAAACTCGGGGTTAAAGAAGAAGATATTCTGGATTATGATCTTAGTCTGTACCTTTGTGAGGAGCCGGTCATTTGCGGCGTAAACGGAGAGTTTCTCCTTGCTTCGAGAATAGACAATATAGCCTCTGTAGCGGCTCTTTGCGAGGGACTTATCGCTGATCCCGAAATAGATCAAAATGATGCTAAAATCAGCATAATCGCTCTTTTTGACAATGAAGAGATCGGAAGCAGAACAAAGCAGGGCGCGGACTCAAATATCTTAAACGCTGTTATTGACAGAATCTACGAGTCAGAGCTTTTCGCAAACGCAAATAAGCTCTCCGATATTTCAAAGACAAAGATCCTCTCCGTAGACGGAGCACACGGTGTTCATCCCAATTACTCCGAGAAAGCGGACGATACCGCAAAGGCATTTATGGGAAAGGGCGTTGTTTTTAAGACAAGCGCCAGCCAAAGATACGTTACGGATCCAGCTATGGGAGCGATCCTTAAGGCAATTTGTGAAAAGTACGATATTCCTTTTTCGAGACAGGCAAACAAGTCCGGTGCACCCGGCGGGCAGACCCTGGGCCCCATCATCTCTTCCTACCTTCCCGTGCCTGCGGCGGATCTCGGAGTACCGATGCTTGGAATGCACTCTGTAAAAGAGACCATGTGCGCAAAGGATTACGACGCTCTTTATAAACTTATGAACATCTGGCTCGGATAAGACCAATTTATTACACTTAAAATTTGTTAGACTATATCTCGTAAAGAAAATGTTTATTTACGGGAGGATATGATATGAATATCAAGAATACAGTCTACGCGGTTTTGAGTGTGATTCTGGTCATCGGACTTTTGATCGGATTTACCTTTGTTTCAAGCGGCGCATCAGACACTTCTGCCGAGGCAAGATGTGAATACTTAAAGGCGCGTACGGATGAATATAAAGCGATTATAAGAGACTATATTAAAGAAAGTCCCTATGAAAATGCCGGCGTTACAGTTACTTATGTGACTGAGGGAGACAGAGCGAGAGTTTACAGCGTCAGGCTTCACCACAGAATCTTTGAATCAATGTCAAATGAAGAAAAGCAGGAGCTTTCCGCAAATATTGCGGGTCTTTCTTTTTACGATCCCGATTGTACATTTGAGGTGATTTTTGATTAGTTTAATATAGTTTTTTTATATATTCTTTGGGTGACATTGTTTTTTAAAAAGAGTTATAATTATTCGGACCGGAAACAAAATATATACCGGTCCAAGGAGAAAAAATATGAATATCCCTAAACCACAGGAAGTTTACAGGCATTTTAAAGGTAATCTATACCGCGTACTTGCAGTTGCAAAGCACACAGAGACCGGAGACAGACTTGTGGTTTACCAGTCGGTTGCGGATGAGGCGGAGGTTTACGCAAGACCTCTTGAGATGTTTATGAGCCCGGTTGATAAGGAAAAGTATCCGGAAGCTACGCAGCTTATGAGATTCGAACTTACCGCGGAAAACAGCGAGGAAGACCCGGATATTGATGCTTTTATGGCCTGCGAGACCTACACTGAAAAGCTTACAGCTCTTGTCAATATGAAGAACAGACTTACCCCGGAGAAGCTTTCGCTCCTTGCCTGCACCTGCGATATTGTGCTTCCTCAGGGGGATTTATTTGAAAAGTATGAGGGGCTTAAGAGCTCCCTTGCTCTTAGGAGCAAATACGAAGGCACCAGGTTACGCCAGTAATATGTCGGATTTAGAGTTAAATGAAGCAATTAAATACCTTACCGGAATAAGGGGCGGAAGTATTAACCCCGGATTATCAAGGATCAGGAATCTCTTAAAGGAGCTGGGCGATCCGCAAAAAGACCTTAAAGTCGTTCACGTGGCCGGTACAAACGGCAAGGGCTCTGTCTGCGCCTTTGTTTCATCTGTGCTTATAAAGGCAGGACTTAAGGTCGGCGTCTTCACCTCACCGGCGGTTTTTGATTATCGAGAAAGATACCGTATCGGCAAAAAGAATATTTCCGCTGCGGACCTTGTTAAGATGACGGATCTTGTCAGGGCGGCTGCCTGTCGTATGGAGGAAAATGGGCTTGAAAATCCTTCTTCCTTTGAGACGGAAACCGCTCTTGCTTTTTTATATTTTAAGGAGAAAAACTGCGATATAGCTGTAATAGAAACCGGTATGGGGGGACTTGAAGACTCCACAAATATAATCGAAAAGCCCCTTTGCAGCGTTATTGCCTCCGTTAGCTTTGATCATATGGCTTTTCTCGGGGACAGCCTTGAAAAGATTGCTTTTCAAAAAGCCGGTATTATAAAAACCGGATGTCCGGTTGCAAGTGCAAGGCAGCATCTTGAATGCGCCCGCGTGATAGAAAATGCGGCAAAGGAAAAAGGCAGCGATCTTTATACTGTGGACGAAGATAAGATCAAAGACCGTAAGGTCGCCAAATCCTCGCACTATCAGGTTTTTGATTATAAGGCATATAAGAAAATAGAGATTTCGCTTCTCGGAAAGTACCAGCTTAAAAACGCCGCCCTTTCTATAGAAACAGTAGAAATACTTAGAAAAAGTGGTATTAAGATATCGGACAAGGCACTTTACGCCGGCTTAAAAGAGGCTTCCTGGCCGGGAAGATTTCAGATTCTTTCGGATAAGCCTGCGATAATCGTTGACGGAGCGCACAACGAAGAGGCGGCCATAAGGCTCTTGGATTCACTTTTATTTTATTTTACAAATCGCTGTATCGTATATATAATGGGTATGCTGAAGGATAAAGAGTACGAAAAGGTAAGCGAGATCACAGCTCCTTTGGCTGAGCAGATATTTACGGTTGAAACTCCGGGCAATAAAAGGGCTCTTCCTGCGATTGAACTTGCTGAGGCGGTAAAGCATTTCAACAAGAATGTTACCGCGGCTGACTCTCTTTATGAAGCCCTCGAGATGGCTAAGATGGTAGCCGGAACGGACGGAGTAATAGTTATTTTCGGGTCCCTTTCATTTTTGGGACAGATTACGGAGCTTACGAAAAATGGACCAGGAAAAAATAAAACAGGCAGTAAGCCTTTTGCTTGAAGCAATAGGTGAAGATAAAGACAGAGAGGGCCTTAAAGATACCCCGGATCGTATTGCAAGAATGTACGAGGAAATCTTTGAGGGATATGATAAAGACCCTAAGGAAATCCTTTCGAAGGTGTTTACCGCCGATAACAGCGAGATGGTTATCGAAAAGGATATAACCTTCTACTCTATGTGTGAGCATCATATGATGCCTTTTTACGGAAAAGCACATATAGCCTACGTACCCGGTGACAAGGTTGTCGGAATCAGCAAGCTTGCAAGGACGGTTGAGGTCTTTGCCCGCAGGCTTCAGATTCAGGAGCGTATGACCGGACAGATTGCGGATGCGGTTATGGAGAATCTCGGGGCAAAGGGAGCCATGGTCGTACTTGAAGCCGAGCATATGTGTATGACGATGCGAGGAGTTAAAAAGCCCGGAAGCAAGACTGTTACCGTAGCAACAAGAGGCTGCTTTGAAGACAGCGAAGAACTTAGAAACAGATTTTTCAGCCTTATGAGGGATTAACGATGATCATCGCAGACAGAGAGTTTTGTAAGGACGACAGATTTTATATTTTTGGAATTTTAAACGTTACCCCCGACTCATTTTCAGACGGGGGGCGTTTTATTATTGATGGGAAAGTAAATAAAGACAGGGTTTTGCCTACCGTGGAGAAAATGATCGGAGAAGGGATGGATATCGTGGATGTAGGCGGAGAGTCTACAAGACCGGGATATACCCTGATATCTGATGAAGAAGAGATTGAGCGGACTGCACCTGTTATAGAGGCGATAAAGAAAAATTTTGATATTCCGATTTCCCTCGATACTTACAAAGGCGCTGTGGCAAAGGCCGGAATAGAAGCCGGAGCGGATCTTATAAACGATATCTGGGGATTTAAGTACTCTCCGGATATGGCTGATATTGTAGCTAAGGCAGGTGTTTCCTGCTG
>CADATP010000075.1 GCA_902790935.1 uncultured Lachnospiraceae bacterium
TATGAAAAGGCTCCATGAATACGGGCTCGTAGATGTCATAAAGAAAGTGGCCGAAGAAAAGATACCTTTACTTGGAATATGCCTCGGACAGCAGCTTTTATTCGATGAAAGCGAGGAAAGTCCGGGTGTACCGGGAATCGGTTTGTTAAAGGGCAAGATAAAAAGAATCCCCGATACAGGATTGAAGATCCCGCATATCGGCTGGAACAACCTAAAGTATCCGAATAAGGGAAGGCTTTTCGAAGGTATTCCCGAGGATTCTTATGTGTACTTTGTACATTCGTATTATCTTGATGCTCACGATAAGAGCATCGTAACCGCTACAACCGAGTATGGATGCTCCGTAGAGGCATCGGTAGAATGCGGCAATATATTTGCTACCCAGTTTCATCCGGAAAAAAGCTCGGATGTAGGGCTTTCGATTTTGAGAAATTTTGTAAAAGCTGTTAAAGCTGATCGGGTATAGCTATGCACACAAAAAGAGTAATTCCCTGTCTCGACGTAAAAGACGGACGAGTTGTTAAGGGTGTGAATTTTGTAAATTTAAGAGATGCCGGAGATATTTCCGAGGTTGCTTCAGCTTATGACAAAGCAGGAGCTGATGAACTTGTCTTCCTTGATATTACTGCCTCAAGCGATTCAAGAGATACTCAGCTTGAGTGGGTCAGAGAGGTTGCATCGAGAGTATTTATCCCTTTTACCGTAGGCGGCGGCATCAGAACGGTTGATGATTTCAAAGCTATCCTTCGTGAAGGAGCTGACAAGATTGCGATCAATTCAGCAGCGATCATGAATCCGAAACTTATAAGTGATGCTGCGGATAAGTTTGGGTCACAGTGTGTTGTAGTTGCTATCGATGCTAAAAGAAGAGCTGATGGAAACGGATGGACTATTTATAAAAACGGCGGAAGAGTCGATATGGGCATTGACGCGGTTGAGTGGGCTGAAAAAGCCTATAAGTTGGGCGCCGGAGAAATCCTTCTTACAAGTATGGATTGCGACGGAACCAAGAACGGGTATGACACCGAGCTTACAAAGGCTGTTGCCGATACGGTGGGTATTCCCGTAATTGCCTCAGGTGGTGCCGGAAAATGCGAGCATTTTTATGATGCCATAGAAGCGGGAGCCGAAGCTGTTCTTGCAGCATCCCTTTTCCATTACAAAGAGCTTGAGATCAGTCAGGTTAAGGAATACCTTCGCTCAAAAGGCGTAAGCGTAAGACTATAAATTTTTAAGGAATCAGACATGGCCGGAATTGAGAACGATTGGCTAACTGTATACAAGGACGAATTTAAAAAGCCCTATTATAAAGAATTGTTTAACTTTGTAGGTAATGAATATGCTTCGGGACAGGTTTTCCCTCCTGCGGATGAAATATTCAGTGCCTTTAATCTTACTCCTTTATCTAAGGTGAAGGTTGTGATCATAGGGCAGGACCCTTACCATAACGTAGGACAGGCCCATGGATTGTCATTTTCCGTCAAGCCTGGAATCGATATACCTCCTTCGCTTGTAAACATCTACAAGGAACTTAATGATGATCTTGGATGCAAGATACCAAACAATGGTTATCTTGTTAAATGGGCAAAACAGGGAGTGCTAATGCTCAACACCGTTCTTACGGTAAGAGCACATCAGGCTTTCTCACATCAGGGCCATGGCTGGGAAACCTTTACCGATGCCGCAATAAAGGGACTTAATAAAGAGAACAGACCGATTGTTTTTATACTTTGGGGAAGGCCGGCACAGAGTAAGAAAAAGATGCTTAACAATCCCCATCATCTTATCCTGGAAGCACCGCATCCAAGCCCCTTATCGGCACACAGAGGGTTCTTCGGAAGTAAACCCTTCAGTAAAACAAATGAATTTTTGATCGCTAACGGAGTCACACCGATCGATTGGCAGATTGAAGATATATAGCATTATAGAAAGGTGAAAAAGAAATGAAAGCAGCAATTTTAGGTTACGGTAATTTAGGAAAAGGCATTGAGCTTGCAATCAGACAGAATCCCGATGTAGAGCTTTGTGCATTTTTTACAAGAAGAGATCCGGCATCTCTACAGACACTTTCTGCGGGAGTCCCTGTTTATAACGTGGCAGATATACCTGCACACAAAGACGAGTTTGATATTCTTTTCATCTGCGGAGGAAGCGCTACAGACCTTCCTAAGCAGACACCCGAATACGCTAAGTACTTTAATGTAATTGACAGCTTCGATACCCACGCAAAGATTCCTGAGCATTTTGATAATGTTGACAAGGCCGCAAAGGAAAGCGGACATGTGGCACTTATAAGCTGCGGCTGGGATCCCGGAATGTTCAGTTTAAACAGACTTTATGCAAACTGCGTTCTTCCCGAGGGAAAGGATTACACCTTCTGGGGCAAGGGCGTCAGCCAGGGACATTCTGACGCTATAAGACGTATTGACGGCGTAAAAGACGGAAAACAGTATACAATTCCTATCGAGTCTGCTCTTGAGGCTGTTAGAAACGGAGAGAATCCTGAACTTACTACAAGACAGAAGCATTTAAGAGAGTGTTTCGTTGTGGCAGAGGAAGGCGCTGACAAGTCTCGCATTGAAAACGAGATCAAGACTATGCCCAATTACTTTGCCGATTACGATACAACCGTTCACTTTATTTCTGAAGAAGAGCTTAAGAGAGATCACAGCGGAATCCCTCACGGCGGATTCGTATTTAGAACGGGTAAAACCGGTGAAAACGGTGAACATAAGCATGTTATCGAGTACAGCTTAAAGCTTGATTCAAACCCTGAGTTTACCGCCAGCGTTCTTGTTGCATACGCAAGAGCCGTTGTACGTATGAAGAAAGAGGGTATGAGCGGATGCAAGACCGTATTTGATGTTCCTCCCGCATATCTTAGCCCTCTTGACGGAGCGGAGCTTCGTGCACATCTGCTTTAATTGTAGTTTTTAAAGTTTTACACAGGAGATTATGAAAAAATGGAGAAAAAGGCATTTGTTACTAAAGACATGGTCGAGGATATCGTAAAAAAATATCCGACACCTTTTCATATTTATGATGAAAAAGGCATCCGTGAAAATGCCAAAGCTCTTAAAGAAGCGTTTTCATGGAACAAGGGATATAAGGAGTTTTTTGCCGTTAAGGCAACTCCGAATCCCTTTCTCATAAATATTTTACATGAGTACGGCTGCGGAACAGACTGCTCATCATATACAGAGCTGATGCTAAGCGATGCAATGGGGCTTAAGGGCGATGATATCATGTTTTCATCAAACGATACTCCGGCAGAAGAGTTTGTATATGCAGCTAAACTTGGAGCAACTATAAACCTTGATGATTTTACGCATATCGATTTCCTTGAAAAAACCATCGGTTATATTCCCGAGACAATAAGCTGTCGTTACAATCCCGGCGGATACTTCGAGATCGCCAATAGTATTATGGATAATCCGGGAGATGCAAAGTACGGATTTACCAAAGAACAGCTTTTTGAGGGATTCAAGGTTCTTAAGGAAAAGGGAGCAAAGAATTTCGGAATTCATGCCTTCCTTGCCAGCAACACAGTAACCAATGATTATTATCCTGAACTTGCAAGGCAGCTTTTTGAACTCGCTGTAAAGCTTGAAAAGGAAACGGGAGCAGATATAAAATTCATCAATCTTTCCGGTGGAATCGGAATCCCTTACAGACCCGACCAGGAGCCTAATGATATTAAGGTTATCGGAGAGGGCGTTCATAAGGCGTTTGACGAGATCCTTGTTCCTGCCGGAATGGGAGATGTTGCTATCTACACTGAGCTTGGAAGATTTATGATGGGACCTTACGGACATCTTGTAACAAAGGTTCTCCACGAGAAGCATACTCATAAAGAATATATCGGAGTTGACGCATGCGCAGCAAACCTTATGAGACCTGCCATGTATGGAGCTTATCATCATATCACTGTACTGGGTAAGGAAAACGCGCCTCTTGATCATACATACGATGTTACCGGATCTCTTTGCGAGAACAATGATAAGTTTGCTATCGACAGACAACTTCCCAAAATAGACATTGGTGATTATATTGTGATCCACGATACCGGTGCTCACGGCTTTGCTATGGGTTATAACTACAACGGAAGACTTTGGTCCTCAGAGCTTCTTTTAAAGGAAGACGGAAGCGTTCAGCTTATAAGAAGAGCTCAGGAGCCTAAGGACTATTTTGCAACATTTGATTGTTTCCCGATTTATGAGAAGCTAAAGTAAATAGATATAAATAATAGTGAAAGTTTCTTTCAAATAAATCAAAGAAAGGAGTACTACTATGATCTATCCCGAGTTTTTAAAATCAGGAGCATGCATCGGCTTCCCCGCACCATCTCTGGGTGCTTCCACGGAACCATGGAAAACAAGATTTACAAAAGCACTGGAAGTATTTCGAAAAGAGGGATTTCTTCCTCTGCCCGGAACGGACGCTTTTAGAAACGATGGCGTCGGAATCAGTAATACTCCTTTAAACTGCGCCGGAGAGCTTACCGCTATGTACTGTGACGGTGATATTGACGGATTTATTTCTGTTGCAGGCGGAGAGCTTATGTGTGAGATCTTAAACTATGTAGACTTTAACCGCATTATGCAGTCAAAGCCAAAGTGGTTTATGGGGTATTCGGATAATACAAATTTCACATTTCTTTTAAACACCATATGCGATACCGCTTCTATATACGGACCTAATGCCGGCGCATTTTGTGAGTATCCGAGACCTAAGTTTATTCAGGATGCTTTAGACCTTATCACGGGAAAAAAGCTTGAGTTTAAGTCATATCTCGAGTGGGAAAAGGAGTCGGATGTTACCGAAGAAAATCCTCTGGCTCCTTTTAACCCCAAGGAAGACAGAGTTCACGTGATTTATTACGACGGTGAGCTCTATAAAGATGCAAGAGAATCGGATCTTAATTTCAGCATTACGGGACGAGTTATCGGCGGATGCATGGACTGTTTGCAGACTCTTGTTGGAACAAGGTTTGACAAGGTTTCTGATTTTAATAAAAAGTATGTACAGGACGGATTTATCTGGGTTCTTGAATCCTGTGACCTTAATGTATTCGCACAAAGGAGAGCTATGTGGCAGTTCGAAAACGCCGGATGGTTTTCCAATATTAAGGGATTCGTATTCGGACGCCCTCTTCACGGTGAAACGATGATGAACCTTGATAAGTACGAAGCGGTACTCGAAGTAGCGAGACATTATAAGGTACCTGTTATCATGGATGCGGACGTTGGACATTACGATCCTGCAATTCCCATTATGATGGGATCTGTCGCTGAGTTTTCCGTAAGGAAGAACGAGATGACAGTAAAGTATATGATGAAGTAAAGAAAAATTAGGCAGAAAAAATCCCTGCTAATAAATAGCAGGGATAAGAACTGCCGGTGGTGGGACTCGAACCCACACGAGGTTGCCCCCAACAGATTTTGAGTCTGCCTCGTCTACCATTCCGACACACCGGCACGACTTAATGATAATACCACAGAGAGAGTATTTTTACAAGGAAAAATTAATGGAATGCAGAGAGTTTGAAAAATTAATACCCTTGTATTTGAATAACAGTTTAGACTATGAAAGTATGGAGAGATTCCGGGATCATATGAATTCCTGCAGCGCCTGTAAAGAGGAACTTTCCATACAGTTTCTTGTCCAGGAAGGTATGAAACACCTTGAAAAAGGTGACAGTTTTGATCTCGATGAAGAGTTCAGACTCAGGCTTGAACAAAGCCGAAAAAAGCACATGCGGCAGGGAGCCCTTATAAGCCTTGGCCAATGGGTTACGACTTTTATACTGTTTGTGCTTGGAAGCGCGGTTATAATCCTTTTCGGATAGCCGCAAAAATAAATTTAAGAGGTTATTTATGAGCGAAAAGCTTGTTCTTATAGATGGTCACAGTATTGCAAACAGAGCGTTTTACGGGGTACCGGATCTTACCAATGCTTCCGGACTTCATACTAACGCTATTTATGGTTTTTTAAATATTCTTTTTAAGATCTTAGATGAAGAAAATCCTGATTATCTGGTAGTTACTTTTGATGAACATGCTCCGACATTCAGACATAAAATGTTCGAAGCTTATAAGGGTACGAGAAAACCGATGCCCGAGGAATTAAGAGAACAGATTCCCGTCCTTAAGGATCTCTTAAGGGCGATGAAGGTTTGCGTTGTTTCCTGCCCGGGACTTGAAGCGGATGATTTAATGGGAACTCTTGCGAAAAAGTCGCAGGCTGAAGGTATTGAGGTCAGCCTTGTGTCCGGAGACAGGGACCTTTTGCAGATTTCTGATGAGCATATTTTGATACGTATCCCTAAGACTAATTACGGAAAGACTACTATCGAAGACTATAAACCTGCAGACGTTTTAGCAAAGTATCAGGTAACGCCTAAGCAGTTTATTGAGCTTAAGGCTCTTATGGGAGATACGGCGGATAATATTCCCGGTGTTCCTAAGGTAGGGGAAAAGACAGCTACCGAGCTGATGGTCACCTACGGATCTATAGACGGCATTTATGAACATATTGAGGAGATTTCAAAGAAAGCAATAAAGCAGTCTCTGTTAGAAAACAAGGATCTTTGTGAGCTCAGTTTAAAGCTTGCCACCATCAAAACAGACTGTGATATCGAGCTTGATAAAGATGCAGCAAAAGCGGAAGGGTATTTTAATCCCGAGAGCTACGAGTTTATGAAAAAGCTCGAGTTTAAAAAACTTCTTGAGCGCTTCTCGGAAGATACCGCTAAAGACGCAATTACAAATATTTCACTTCAGGTAAAGGAGTGCTCCGGAGGAAAGGAGTTCGGAAGTTTGCTCTCCGGTGCTAAGTCGGATCTCGGTATATTTTTACTAACAGAAGAGGGCTCGCTTAAAGCTGCGGCTTTTAGCATAAAAAATGACAATGGTTACGATTGCTATTATGTAAGTGACTTAATGGGATTTGAAGATCTTGCGTCTGAAGTTAAAAGAGGACTTAAGGATGCACCTGGAATGATTTATACTCTTGATATTAAGAGTGAGTATGATTATATAGATCCGTTGGTTACTTCCAAGTATTTCGATACTGTTATAGGGGCGTATCTTATAAATCCGCTTAAGAACGATTATGATTTTGAAAGTATAGCTTCAGAGTATCTGGGGGCCTCACTTATCGGTAAGAAGGAAAGATTTGGAAAGGCGACTGTTTCAGAACTTCTCTTAAGCGATCCTTCAAAGCTCATGGGGTATGTTTGCGACTGCGCATATGTATCTTTGGCGGCGGGAAGTATTATTTTGGATAAGCTTTCCGAGATGAAGATGGATAAGATCATGCGGGATATTGAGATGCCCCTTAGCGCGGTTCTCTACGATATGGAAAAGACCGGCGTCCTTGTTAAAAGGGATGAGCTTACAAAGTATTCCGAAAAGCTTGGCGTAAGGATCGCTGAGCTTGAGAAAAAGATAAAGGAAGAGTCCGGCGAAGATTTTAATATCAATTCCCCGAAGCAGCTCGGAGAGATTCTTTTTGAAAAGATGCAGATCCCGGGCGGTAAAAAGACAAAGACGGGATATTCAACTGCGGCTGATGTTCTTGAAAAGTTAGCACCGGAGTATCCCTTTGTAGCCGATATTTTGGAGTACAGAGCTCTTACAAAATTAAAGAGCACCTATGCTGACGGACTTCAGGCCTTTATTGAGGAAGACGGAAGAATACATACCAGCTTTAACCAGACGATCACGGCTACGGGACGTATTTCTTCAAACGATCCCAATTTGCAGAATATTCCCATAAGGACTGAACTGGGAAGGCAGCTTCGAGCCGTATTTGTACCGAAGGAAGGCTGCGTGTTTATTGACGCCGATTATTCTCAGATTGAGCTCAGAGTCCTTGCTTCTTTATCCGGAGATAAAGAGCTGATAGATGCTTACAAACAGGATAAAGATATCCATCGGATAACAGCGTCAAAGGTTTTCGGAGTTCCCTTTGAGGAGGTTACGGATCTTCAGAGAAGAAACGCTAAAGCTGTAAATTTCGGAATTGTTTACGGTATTTCTTCCTACGGACTTGGTCAGGATCTTTCTATCAGCAATAAGGAAGCAAAGCAGTATATAGACCAGTATTTTGTTACTTATCCGCAGATAAAGAAGTATCTTGATAAGCTTATATCGGACGCTAAGGAAAAGGGATATTCCGAGACTTATTTTGGAAGAAGAAGACCTATTCCTGAGCTGAAGTCATCAAACTTTATGCAGAAACAGTTCGGAGAGCGTGTGGCTATGAACGCTCCGATCCAGGGAACGGC
>CADATP010000076.1 GCA_902790935.1 uncultured Lachnospiraceae bacterium
TGTCATCATAATCAGGCGCGGAGAGGAAGCCTCCGAGGGAATCTTTGATTATCTCGAAGGAATTTTCAAATCCAATATTGACAGAATCGAAAAATACGTGGATATTAAAGATAATGAGAATATCAAGGAAGGGGTGAAGCGTATGACCGGACTTGGAGAAAGTATCTATATCAAAGCGTATAAAGAGGGAGAGGAGAAAGGAATATCCCAGGGAGAGGCAAGTGCTATGTTCAAGCTTGTTCAAAAAGGAATGCTTACCATTGAAGATGGAGCTTCTGAACTTGAGATGACTCCGGAAGAATTCAAAGAGAGTATGATGAAGGCAGGCTACAAGGTGCCTGAAACGGTTTAATTATCATTTATTATTGCCCCGGGATTTAAAACGTGGGTTCATTTTAAGCGTAGCAATAGCTGCGCTTTTTTGCTTGAAAAATGACACAGCACCCCCGTCCCCGGGGGTCATAATGACACAGGGGGACGGGGGTGGGGGGTCATTTTTTTTATGAGTAAAAAAGGTGTTGACAAGATAATGTTTATACTGTATATATAACATATAAACAGTTAATACATCAGACAAGGTTAATAGCGCATTAACACTGTCTGTGAGAAAGGATAACTGATGGTTATACTTCAAAATTCCGGTACTCCGATTTATCAGCAGATCGCGGAGCAGATAAAGGCGGATATCGTAAACGGAAGAATAAAGGAAAACGAGTACCTGCCCTCAATCAGAGGTCTTGCTAAGGATTTAAAGATCTCTGTCATAACGACGATGAAGGCCTATGATGAACTCGCTGAAGAAGGCTATGTCACCGCGGTACAGGGAAAGGGATATATAGTTAATCCCCAGGATACCGAGATGATGAGGGAGCAGCACCTTCGCAGGATTGAAGACGGACTGACGGATGCCATTAAGGCGGCAAGGCTCGCGGGAATAGGCGGAGAGGAATTAAAGAATATGCTGGACATCCTCTTGGATGAACAGTAAGCGCTTAATTGGAGGAGATTATGTTTTTAGAAGATGTTATTACGGGAAAAAATATAGAAAAGAGCTTCGGAAGCTTTAAATTAGATGTACCGGAGCTTCACATTCCCAAGGGATTTGCAACAGCTCTGATCGGAGAAAACGGAGCAGGAAAGACGACTCTTTTAAATATCCTTACGGGACTGAGGCTCGATGCAAAGGGAGAAATCAAATACTTTGGCAAATATGATGGAGTAGAAAGTGACCCTTACGTGAAAAACACCATCGGTTATGTGGGCAGCGGTTATTATTATCTTCCTCATTGGACAACAAAGCAGGTGGAGGAGATAACCGGACTTTTATTCGATGACTTTGATAAGGAAAAATTTGAAAAGATCGCAGCGGCTCTTGCGCTTGATCTTAAGGGCAAAATGGGAGCTCCGAAGAAGGTAAGCGAGCTGTCTGACGGAAATAAGGTGAAGCTGATGCTTTGCGGCGCTCTTGCAAGAAAGACAGGGATGCTTATAATGGACGAGCCCGCATCTCCTCTTGATCCTCTTATGAGAGATAATCTTTGCGACCTTATAAGAGAATACTTAAACAATGGCCAGGGCGAAAGAAGCGTATTCTTCTCAACACATAATGTTGCCGATATGGAGAGCGTAACCGATTACGTTATGATCATGGAAAAAGGTAAGATCGTTGAGGAAGGCTTTGTTGAGGACCTTAAGGAAAAGTACGTGATCGTAAAGGGAGAGAAGGAATACGCAGACGGTGCAAGAAAGGTACTTTTCTCAATTTCGGAGAGCAGCTACGGATTTACCGGAGTCTGTCTTTCGGAAAATCTGGACGCACTTGCTGGTATGAACATATCAACTGAAAGGGCGAGCCTTACAGATATCTGCGTAGCGGTAATGAAAAAGTATTCGGGACTTAGTCTTTCGAAAGACCTGGAGATATAGGGGGACAGATATGAAGGGGTTTAAAACATATATATCAATGTATCCGGCATGGTACAGATTTGTGGTTTTCCTCATTGTACCTGTCGTCATTATCGCCGATGGAGTGTTGGTCGCCATAGCGGGGGCGGATTACAATATCGGGATCGTACTTGGAATGTCGGCAGGACTGCTTCCATACGGAGAGCTTTTTGGAGAATGGTTTACTTTAGGAGAGATCTGTGCGAGAAAGGGAGCCTTTGGTGAGGTGGTTTTAAGTTCACCTAACGCTAAGGTGTTTGTAAGACGATTTGCCATATTTGATGCCTTGAGAAAAGTAGTAGGCTATCCGCTTATATTTTGCATTCAGCAGATTGTAATACTGTTTGTCGCAAGGCAGAAGGCTAACCTCTTTGATGCTGTAGTTCTTGGAGTGATCTGTTCGGCGGCGGTGCTTGCCGGAATACTTATTCTAAGGCACACAAAAGCCATAGCTATGAGATTTGTATCGTATCTTGCCATGGGACTTGTGATGGGGCTTTTGGGAGTACCCTATCTGAACACGGATGTTTTTGGAATAAGACTCATAATCGCGGTAATTGCTGTTTTTCTGGCTGCGCTTTTTACGTATCTTTCGATCAAAACGATCCTTGAGAGTGCAAGGGAGGATTATTATGACTAAGAATATTTTTAAATCAGTAAAGACTGTTTTTTCGATGCTGAGGTATTCGATGCAGATTAAGACCAATATAGCAATGCTGATCATCTTTACGATTCTCGGGATAGTGTATGAGATTATGTCGGTATTCGGAGGAAAGGCCATTTCTTTTTACAACGGTGCCTGGATGCTTGCGCTTGCGCCAATGTACAGCGTTCAGCTCCTGTACTCTACACTGATGTCCGGTGTGATCCAAAGCTCCGGGATAAGGAAACTGATCACCGTGGACGGAGCTCTTATCATGAAAGAACTTTTTACGGTTTTGGGCTTTATATTTATCGCTGTTTTCAGATATCTTAACTTTAGGTTTAATGCGGAAGGCGGAGACGAAGTGCTTGCAGGAATCATCTACTACAGCATCTTTACCATAATGCTTAGCCTTTATACATTGGTTATTTACAGATATCTGTACGTCGGTTATATAGTGCTTTTGCCTATACTTATTATTTTTATGGTCGCACCGATCTTTTCGAACAGGATCATTAAAGCTTCGGAAAGTATGAAAGGTAGTTTCTTATCGGTACTGGGCCTTAGTGGGAATTATTTCGGATGCCTCCTTATCGGAGCAATCCTTTTGATAGTTGATGCGGTTTTGTTTTATGTTCTTTCAAGAGCTCTTTATAAAGTCCCTCTTGATGAAAGAGCCTTCAAGAGACTTCTTGCAAGGGCAAAGTAAATAGTGTATATTTGACTTTTGGAAACTCTAACGGTTTAGTGAGGAGGAAAAATGGAAAAATTATCTAATCAGGAAAGACTTAAGCCCTGGATGGGTGTCATACTCTTTGTTGTAGGACTTCTTTTCTTACTTTTCGGTGGTTCGTTTATGCAAAACGCATGGGGAATCCCCGGACTTGTTGCCACAGAATTCGGATTCCTTGGTATTTCAATCCTGTTTTGTGTGATCAGAAAAGTCAAAATAAAGGAAGTATTCCCCATAAAGAAGATTACCGTGGCTGACTTTTTCGGCGTAGTTTTTATGCTGATCGGATCATTTATGCTTAACCTTTTGTGCGTTGGCGTATCAATGCTATTTGTAAAGAATGCTTCGGAAGAGGTTGCAAGTCTTTCAGGTTTCCTCTATGGAAACTCGCCACTTTATATAATCATTCTTCTTGTTGTGGCAATCTTGCCCGCAATATGCGAAGAAGCTTTTATGAGAGGAAGCGTACTTTCCTGCTTTAGGGGTATTAAGAAGGACTGGGTTATTGTTCTTATAATCGGTGTGATGTTCGGCATCTTACACCTTTCACCTTTAAGGTTTTTAAATACCGCATGTCTCGGAGCAGTACTCGCATTTATTATGGTGAAGAGGAACAATATCCTTCTTCCGATGCTGCTTCATTTTATGAACAACCTTATTTCTTCACTTGCAGGCTTTATTTCGATGAACGCCGGAGGCAATTCGGAAGAGACCATCGCGGCTGCCGCTTCAGCTCTTGAAAATGTCAGCCCTGTTTCACAGCTTGGCACATATATGATGATCGGCTTTTCCGCTCCTATATTCCTTGTTCTTGGAGCTATGCTTCTTGACAGAAAGGGACACAGACCGAGAAGATTCCTTATCGCAGGTATTATTTCAGCTGTACTCTTTATCGGAGGAATCAGCTTAACTGCCGTATCTGCGACGAAAGGTCTTTTGGGAGGAGATGCCTATCTTAACTGGAATTCTTCATTCGAAGTAACGGAAGAGACTCTTCAAGGCAAAGACCTGGCTGAGGCAGGAATAGATTTTGAAGAGGAAAAGACTTGTATGCTAGTAGTATCAGCAACCGGTTCGGGAGGAGAACTCACATTCACAGTTACCGACGAAAATGGAAATACTATCGTTGAGAAAAGTTCATCATCTATGCTTATTGTAAGCGAAATGCTTCAGGTAGAGCCCGGGCATTACACTCTGGCGTTTACCGGAGATGAGGATCTTTTGGGAAAAACAGTTTCATATCAGGTACTTGTAAAATAGGCGGCTTGTCCGTCTATTTTTTTGAGTAAAAATTCAAAAAATGTGTTAAAATATACATATCGCACCCAGAACAAAAAAATAAATGCATAAAAGCGATAACAAATTTTTTAAGGAAGGTTTACGCTTATGAAAAAGAGACAGTCACTTAAAAAGGTTATGCTATCACAGATTATTATTTTTGTTGCGATAATAATCATAATTCTTACCCAGATAGGTATTAAGCTGCAGGCTGACAATATCCAGCCTCTTGTTAATACCGTTCTTGCAAGAGAGGCAAATTCATATGCGAGCGAGGTTCATAACTGGTGGAACGGAGTAGAGACCAGAGTTGAGCAAACCGCTGACGTTATAAGGAATGCCCCTGAGATGTCTTACGACGATACTCTCGCCATGCTTCTTAAACTAACTGAAAAAGATCCCGATTCCCAGGATATTTATATTGCTTACGGGGATACAAACAAATTCCTTGACGGCTCGGGCTGGATCCCCGGTTCTGATTTCGTATTTAACGACAGAGCCTGGTTCCAGGGAGCCCTTTCCGCAGGCGGAGAGATCTATACCTCAGAGCCTTATGTGGATGCTTCTACCGGAAAAACCTGTCTTGCATGCGCTATTATGATAAGAGATAAAGTTGTTCTCAGCAGCGACGTTGTATTTGACAAGGTTGCCGAGAAGATTACAGGCTTTGAGTCTATTGCGCCCGATGCAAGATACTACATCATCAATAAGGAGACGAAGGATATTCTTGTAAGTTCCAATGCTGAGATCGTCGGACAGAATCTTTCAGATACAACGGACCCCATTATGAAGGGACTTGCCACTGTATTCGACAAGATGAATACAAGTGTAGAAAGTGCAAACAAGACCCTTACCGTAAAGACCGGTGCAGGAGCTATGATGTTTACCGCTACGGATATCGAAGGTACTTCATGGGTAGTTGTAAGCGCCGTTTCTTCCAACATCGTCGGAAGCAGAATGACCAAGGTTATGGTCATCACCTTTGTTACGGCTATAATCTTACTTGCAATCTTAAGCGTGATCATATTCTTTACGATCCGCAAATACCTTAATCCCGTATCCAAGGCGACAAAGAGTATTACAGATATTTCAAACGGTGACTTTACCGTTACCCTTGTGCCTGAAGGAAACAATGAGATCACAACCCTCTGCGAGAGCTTAAACGAGTATATTGCAAATATGAGAGGCACCCTTAACAGCCTTGCTGATGTTTCAAACAATATGCACCAAAGCGCGGGAGAGTGCTACGAGATCTCCAATACTCTTGCCGGAGCAAACAAGACACAGTCCGAATCTATCGAGAGACTTAACGCTACACTTAACGAAATGAACAGTTCTATCGAGGAGATTGCTACTGCGGCCTCAGAACTTGCAAATACATCAAGCGTACTTACGGACAATGCGGAGAATGTTAAGAATCTCTGCGATCAGACCATGGAATCCTCTGCAACCGGTAAGGATGAGATGGAGAATATGACCAGCAACGTAAGAACTCTTAACGATACCATCGCAGAGCTTACGGAACTTATCCACAATACGGCTAAGTCAATCGAGGAGATTACGGGTATTACCGATACCATCAATGCAATCTCCGAACAGACCAATCTTCTTTCACTCAACGCTTCTATCGAGGCTGCAAGAGCCGGAGAAGCAGGAAGAGGATTCGCTGTTGTTGCTACTGAGGTCGGAGCTCTTGCGCAGCAGTCAACAGAGGCTACCGTCAATATCAGAAATCTTATTTCCGATATTACAAAGAATATCGAGAATATCAACGAAAAGGCAGACCGCTGCGTAGAGGATATGTCAGCTTGCCTTACCGGCGTAGAAAATGCCAATGTATCCTTTAACAATATATACGAGGATGTTGCAAAGGCTACGGACGGAATCGTTGAGATCGCAAGTGGTATTGAAAAGATCAATGATGTTGCCACAAACAACGCATCAACCACTCAGCAGCAGGCATCTACCATCAATGAGATCCTTGCTCTTTCAGACAGCATCGTAGCAGAGAGCGCGAAGCTTGCTACTCAGACAGAGAATATTTCAACTGTATCCGGAGACCTTAACAAGTACTCGGATGAGATCAACTCAGACCTTTCACAGTACAAACTGTAAAGCGAAAAACTGAGGACATTTTATGGAAAACAAACTGACGCTTGAAAGAATAATCCTTACTAACATATTGATGGTGCTTTTCTTTGGGCTAATGGTTTTCTTGTTCGTTGGTTCTTTTGTTTATCCAAGGGAAGCCCGGGGGTTTGACGAAAAGTGCAAACCCCTGGATACTCAGTGGTACCTTGTAGAAGATGACGGGACGAGAACTCCGGTAAATCCGCCTGCGAGAATAGACTATCCAAAGAACAAGGTGATGGTTGTTGAGGCAGTGTTGCCGGAGATCAAAAAGTCTGACTATATGCTGCTTCTTCGAAGCTCTCAGCAGGATATGTATGTCTACATAGGCGATGAACTCAGAGAGAGCTACACTACAGCAGATTCGAGACCTTTTGGAAGCGCCAGTCTTTCCGCCAATGTCTTTGTGGAATTAAAGAGAATTGACGGCGGAAAAACTATTCGCGTGGAAACATGTTCCCCAAACGAGTACAGCGGCTCTTTTAACAGCGTATACATGGGAACGTTTATGGGCATTTATGCCCATCTTTGGGGCAGATACGGAATTCCCTTCATAACAGCGTTTCTTCTTATGACTTTCGGCATTATCGCTGTTATTATCAGCCTTATCCTTCAGTTTAGATTCAAGTTTGCGTTTTCACTTAAGTATGCGGCTTGGGCTGCTATATTTACTTCGGTCCAGGCGGTAGTGGAATCCAAATTAAGGCAGTTTTACTTCCCGAACATTTCCGTTGCGGGAGCGGTTTCGTATATTATTATCGGTCTTGTACCCGCAGCGCTCCTTCTTTATGCGGATGCAGTATCCAAATTCAGATACAGAAAAGTATACAGGGTTGCTATCGTTGTAACCTTTATAAGTGTTGTTATAAATATTGTGCTTCAGCTTACTGAGGTTCAGGATCTCTTTGACTCGATGCCGAGGACATACGTGATTACCGCACTTTCTGCCATAGTCATACTGATCTGTTTTATAATCGATACCAGAAAGGGCCATGTCAGAGAGATAATCGTGCCTTTTGTGGGACTTTTGCTTACATATTTTGTAGGAATTATGGAAATAGTATCCCAGCTTTTCTATCTGCTTGATGTTACGGATTTCTATCTTAACATTGCCGCGGGCGTCCTCCTTACTTTTGCTATTATAGACAGCCTTTCGCAGGTTGCAACCATATACAAGGAAAAGCAGAAGGCAGAAGTCGCAAACAAGGCAAAGAGCGATTTCCTCGCCAATATGTCCCATGAGATCAGAACACCCATTAATGCCATAATGGGAATGGACGAGATGATCCTGAGGGA
>CADATP010000077.1 GCA_902790935.1 uncultured Lachnospiraceae bacterium
CTGCATAAGATAGAGAGGTCCGTACCAGGGAATATCATCTTTTACGTAAAGCTTTGCCTTGGCAGGAGTTACTTTGCAGCGGTAGTTTACTCCTTCATAGGTGAAGGGGAACTCAAGGGTAATTTTATCTGAAGCTTTAACCTCAGTCATAATGTTCTGGGGAAGTGCATCTCCGTCCTTAAACTCTACAACAGTGGAAGAAGTAACGGTTTTTGCAAGTTCCTTGATGTTTTCAGCGGCCGTTTCAGTCGACTCGTTGTATTCTGCTATAAAATACTCGGGAGTTCCAGGTTCGGGTTCATCACTCTCAGTCTCGGGATGGGTAAGATTAGTACCTGCAAAATGTCCACCTCTCATAGGCAGAAGTGAGTCTTTATCACTGGAAGTCCAATCACATTGCCAAAGATTGAAGTCATCGAGGTCTAATTCAACTACGGTTCCGTCTTCCAGGGTTCCTGAAACATGTCCCGTAACCTCCAAAACATAACCATCATTAAAGCTTCCGTTATTACGAAGATCAATATCATTCAGGTTATATATTGATCTTGAACTCTCAGTTAAAGTAACAGAGAATCCACTGTAATCAGTGGATTCCGGTCCCCATTTGTACACATCCCCGTTAAATTCTGAAAGAAAGGAATATCCCGGAAGATATATATCATTATAATTATTTGGCTTGTAAAACTCTGCTCCTTCAATTTCGGAAAGTCCGTCATAAACGATCGTTCCGGTAAGTGTTGACGCTACTCCGCCTTCATTAGGCGCATCGTGTTCCCCGGAAAAAACTGTTACATCAAATGTACCATTAAAGACAAGCCTTCCATTAGTAACAACAGCCGTGTCTGGGCTACTGTTTGTCGCAAAGGATTGCAACGGGAGACATGTTACAAGCAGTACCCCAGCAAGGAGTCTGCCGATAGTGCTAAGAACTTTTCTTTTCATTACAAATTACCTCCTGGTTTTATAAAATATAGAACTGGAAATAGAACATGAAATAGAACTGGCTATATTCTACCCCCCCTTAGAAAAGTCAAGCTTCGTACACTTTTTGTATAGCACTTCAAGGGCAATAAACGAACAAAAAAAGGCTTCAGGTTAAGAAGCCTTTTTTCCATGTATGTTTTTGCAAACTATTCTTCGATATGCTCAATACCTGTATTTAGGATGGTAATGATATGCTTATCCGCGGGAGAATAAAAGATCGTCTTACCCTCGCGGCGGTTCTTTACAAGATCCATCTGCTTAAGGACGCGAAGCTGGTGAGATACCGCGGATTCGCTCATCCCGACAGCCTTTGCGATATCTCCGACGCTCAGCTCCGAGCAAAGAAGTACATTTAATATCTTAAGCCTTGTGGCGTCCGCAAACACCTTAAAAAAGTCCGCAAGCTCGCTAAGCTCCTCATCAGGGGGAAGCATTTTATCTATTTTCTTAAAAAGTTCCTCGTCCATTTTCCCAATACCTTTCTTTGCCTAATTCCCAAACTCCACGATTTCTCCGTCATCGCGGACCATTATTACTTTCGCGCCGTACTCTTTTGCCGCTTTTTCTCCGAAGTCCTCTCCAAGTATAAAGATGGCGGTTGACAGAGCGTCTGTTAAAAGTCCTCTCATCTCCCCCTCTTTTTCGGGAAGAATAACCGTCACCGATACAAATCCGCTGTCGGCGCATTTCCCCGTAGCCGGATCAAGGATATGGTGGTATCTCGTCCCGTCAAGGTCGATGTACCTTTCGTAATTACCCGATGTGGAAATAAGGGCATCTCCCGTAATCGGTGTCATCGTAATACTCGTGCCTTTTTTGAAAGGGTCTGTTATAGCTATATACCAGGGCTTACCATCAGGCTTACTTCCGATAGTCCTGATACTTCCGCCCGCAGAGACGGTTCCCCTTAAAATATCGTCCTCTCGTATCCCCACTCTGTCTAAGTATATGCCCTTTCCAACAGCTCCTAAGTCAAGTATCATCCCTTCCGGAATATATATCCTATGGTTAGATATTTTTATTTTTTCATATCCGCATTTTGAAAGAGCCTCTTTAATCTCTTCACCTGAAGGGACTCTAAACTCGCTCTCTTCCTTAACTGCCCCCTCTATGTTCCAAAGATCTATAAGAGCACCAATGGATATATCAAAGGCTCCGTCTGTTTTATCCGAAATCTCCAGACAGGTTTTAAGTATCTCTTCCATCTCCTCCGATAGAGGGTATCCTTCAGGATCACCGGCAGATGCATTTATCTTATAGATTTCCGATTCCGGTTCAAATCTGGAAAGCTCTTTCTTTTCAAGGTCTTTTCCAAGACCTATAAGTTCATGGTATATGTCATAAGCCCTGTCCCAGAAAAAGCTTTTCGAACCGCCTTGGGCTTCAGTATCATATACGATCCTTTTTGCCTTCGTCGCGATATTTATCGTAACGATGGTATCCATAATGATCTCTGTTCCCTCTTTTTCGCTAACCATAAGCGCGCACCCGCTAAGGGCACCCAGAGAAAGACAAGCCGCAAAAAGAAGGCACGCTCCTCTTCGGAAGAAGGATCTGTATTTATCTTTAAATCTCATCCTTTTCTTTTTCCGTCAATTCATTTAATAACTCCTCTATGGTCTTTCCGAGCAGAGGATGTCTGTAATACCCCGCGATCTTTGCAACAGGCTTTAAAACAAAGGCTCTGTTTTGCATATCGATATGAGGTATGGTAAGGGTACTGTCGCTCATCACAAGATCATCATAAAAGATTATATCCATATCCAATGTCCTGGGTCCCCAATGGATTTCTCTCGTTCTTCCCTCGCTGTTTTCAATCTCATGGAGAAAATCAAGAAGCTCGTGAGGCGATAAAAGAGTTTCGATTATGACTGCGCTGTTTACAAAATCATCCTGTTCAACGCCACCATAGGGCTTTGTGACAAATCTTCTGGATTCACAGATAAATCTTGTATGTTCATGGGCATTTAACTTGCCAAGTGAAACATTTAAATGCTCATTTTTATCACCCATATTAGAACCAATGGATAGTATAGCTGTATGCCAGGAAAGCTTTCTTACTACAGAAACCGACTCAAAGGGAAGACCAATGGGAGCCTCGGGCTTTCTGATCTCAAGCGTTATACTCTTTGCAAGGGAATATCTGCAAAGAAGGGCTCTGCAGAGCTCTTCCGCCGCTCTTTCGATGAGTTTGCAGGTATTTTCCTTCATAAACTCCGTAATAAAACTGCACATTTCGGCATAGTTTACAGTTTCCGAAAGGTCGTCGGATAAAACGTCCTGTCTGTCGGTATCCAGCTCAATATCGGCATTTACAAAGAAATTCTGCCCTTTTTTTGTTTCCTCTTCATAGACTCCGTGGTATGCGTATACGCAAAGCTCACGGATCCTGATGGATCTGAAATCACTGTTTTTCATAGCACTCCATAATCGCATTGTAAAAATCCGGATAGGTTACGCGTATCATCATAGGTTTTCCTTCAGAGTTAAGGAAGCAATGTTCGGACTCTCCCTCAAAGACCGCCTCACCGTCCTGGCGCGTCATAACGTAGGAGAGCTTAAGTTTAACCCCCTTAAACTCCTTTATCTTAACCTCGATTGAAATATCATCATCGAAGGTGGTACTCTTTTTGTACTTACCGTTTACGCTGATGACGGGCGAGATGATACCAAGTTCTTCAAGCTTTGTGTAGGGCCATCCGATTTTGTTTAAGAAATCAACCCTTGCCTCCTCCATCCATCTTATATAATTGGAATGGTGAGTGACAAGCATTTTGTCCGTTTCGTAATACTGAACTTTGTGTCTGTACATGTCTAAACCTTTCTGCCTATATTTTTGACCCCCGGGGACGGGGTTGGGGGTTCATTTCTTATCTTTATTATGCACACCGCATATCTTATTGTAAATAAACATCCCAAGAAGGCTGATAAAAAGCGTCACGCCAAAACAGATGCAAGCGAAAAGTATCCTTCTCTCTCCGAGCGCAGAAGCTCCCATTGTGGATGTTATAACCGATGGTATCCTGGCAACCGTTGAGATGATCAGCCACTTTGGAAGAGATATATCCGTAAGTCCCGCAAAATAGCTTAAAATGTCTTTCGGCGTTCCGGGTATAAACATCAGCATAAACATCCAAAAATCCCGCTTCTTTGAAGCCTTCAAGAACTTAAGCTTTGCTATCTTTTCATCTGAGAAAAAAAGCTTTACCGCTTTCATACCGAAGGCTCTTACGATAAGGAAGTTTGCGGCGCTTCCGGTTGCCACCCCTATAAGGCAAAGCACCGTACCCTCAAAGGCTCCGAAGGCATATCCCGCCGCCAGCTCTATAGGCTCTCCCGGGATAAAGGCAAGGATTATCTGAAATACGGTAATGCAGACAAATATGATCCTGCTTTTTATCCCGTATCTGTCAACAAAGCTTCTGACAAGGTCCGCGTTCGTTACAAATCCCAGTATCTTTTTCCCCAGAAAGACTGTAAGAAGGGCGGACAGGGCAAGTATAAAGACAATGATCAATATGACCGTTATCCTTTTTTTTATTATCTTTTTATCATCCATCTTAAAATAATGCCCTGATTCTCTCTACCGTTCTCTCGCGCATAGCGGCACTATCCGCAAACCAGGAGTCGCTTACCTCAAAAACCTCGTCCATGGACGGAATCTTCATGTTAAAGATGTTTCCAATCTTTTTTCCGATTCCGGAGGCTTTTTTTTCTTTTCCGCTCTCAAAGGCCGTGATCAGCAAGGCAAGATTAATCCCACACCGTACGCCTGCTGCCAAAAATGGCTCCAAAATATAGTAGTCCTTAAGCGCTCCCGGCGCGTATGACCTGTAAACTTTCAGAAAATCTTCTTTGGTTTTTTCAAAAAGGTCTTCCCTTTCGGTAAATACTTCCTCGAGTTTTATGCAAAAAAGCTCATCCGCCTTACTCTCGTAGACTTTTCCAAAAATCTTTTTGTATCTGTGAAAAAGGTAAAGCAGCTTACGGTTGTGGAGAAAGAGGTCGATTTCCTGCATCTCCGCGTACATAGTTTCGTTAATAAATGTAAACGGGAGTATCGGCAATCCTTTATATATCTCCTTACAACGCTCTTTTATGATAAACGGAATCTCGTCCGTATGTTCTCTTAAAAAATCGTCAGCCGAAAAGGTCACATCCAAAAGGCCGTCAAAATCATTCCTTACAAGCTTTAAATGCTGACCATAGAGATGAACAAAAACCGACTTCGTAATATCAAAAAACTCCCTTATATTTCGGGCTTTTTCGATTTTTTCGCAAACGAGCGAGCAATCCTTTTCAAGGTGCGTAGCAAACATCTTGTCGATCTCGTCGCCGTTTAATGTATTAAATTCTTCAAAAAAAGAAATTGATTCCCTGTTCATATTTGGTATACTTGCTTTATGGCTATAAATGATAATGAGAAAAATGAAAAATCTCTGAGGTTCAGGATAGTCTTGGCATCCTGCTTTATTTTGGTACTCTTTATATCCGCTCTTTTAGCGATATTCCTGACTAAAGGCCGTGAAATGGATTTCTCCTGCAAAGCTTATATCTACAGCGACGGTGAGCTTATAAAAGTACTTAAGCTCGATGAGGAGCCTGACTCATCCTTTGATATTGTATCAAAAAACGGCGGAGTTAACACCTTAACCATAAAGAACCACGATATACGTGTTGAAAAAGCCGACTGTCCCGACGGACTCTGCGTAAAATGCGGATTCGCCAGAGGGAACTCTCTTCCCATAGTCTGTCTTCCCCACAAACTTGTTATCGAGATCAGGGAGATTTCTGGAAAGGAGGAAGCTGTAGATGCAGTCACATACTAAACAGATTGCTATGCTTTCTCTTTTTGCAGCTCTCGCCATCGGAATACATGGGCTTGAATCTATGATTCCCGCCTTGATCCCCATACCCGGGATAAAGCTTGGCCTTGCCAATATAATCACACTTATCGTCCTGAAAAAATACGACTTTAAAAGCGCCGCTCTCGTCTTAACGGTAAGAATCTTTCTTTCCGCAATCTTATTCGGAGGAATGATGAGCTTCGCTTACTCGGCATTCGGCGGAGCAGTCTGCCTTACCGGCGAGTATCTTATTGACAGATTCTTTAAAGGAAAAGCCCTTTATATTACAGCTATATTCGGCGCCGTACTTCATAACGCGGCTCAGCTTCTTGTTGCTATCGGATTTACAAATACTCCGGGCGTACTACTGTACGCTCCGTATCTTGTTATCAGCGGAATTGTAACCGGACTCCTTACCGGCGTAGCCGCTTACTTTTCCCTTAAACTCCTTGAGAAAGTATAGCCCTCGTCATATCAAGAGCTCTTCTGTTTTCCTTTATATCGTGAACCCTGAAAAATCTCGCACCCTTCAAAGCACCAATCACAGAAGTTGCTACCGTTCCCTCTACTCTTTCCGAAGAAGGAAGGTCAAGGGTCAAACCGATGACGGATTTTCTGCTTGTTCCGAGAAGGATCGGGAGCCCCAGTTTACATAATTCATCTAATCTGTTTATTATTTCAAGGTTTTGTTCATAGCTTTTAGCAAATCCCACCCCGGGATCTATCATGATCCTGTCCCTTGAAATTCCGGCCTTTACTGCTATTTCAACAGATTCTCTAAGGTCACTTACCAC
>CADATP010000078.1 GCA_902790935.1 uncultured Lachnospiraceae bacterium
TTTCCCCCGACGTAGATATGGCCCGAGGAGACTTTGTCGATAGTGGAGATACAGTTCAGGAGAGTTGTCTTACCGCTTCCGCTGGCTCCCATGATGGCTACGTACTCACCTTTTTCAACCGAAAAAGATATTCCGTTTAATGCCTTTGTCAGAGAAGATTTACTTCCGTAATACTTCTCTATGTTCTCAATCTTAAGTATTTCCGTACTTTCCATTTTGTTTCAAATCTCCTTTAAAAAATGGTTTATAGCTCGGTCAAAGATTCCTTTGACAGTACAAACTATAAACCAATTTAAAAAGCGGGTCGTCCTTTTAACCTTACATAACATTACAATTTTGTAATGTTTGGAAATATTTCTTAAACATTCATCTCATAGTACATATCCTTATAGACCTGTATCGATACCCTTGTCCACTCGCCCTGCCTTGAATCGATACTTACATCCAGTCCCAGTTTTTCGCAGAGCTCTTTTACGATATACAGCCCCATTCCCGTAGAGCGGGCTTTTCCAAGTCCGTTTTTTCCGGTAAAAGACTTTTCAAATACTCTCTTTAGATCCTCCGGATATATTCCGACTCCATTATCCTCTATAGAAAGTATAACCGAATTATCTTTGACTTCGGTTCCTATCTTTATATAGGAATCTACGTCTTCCCTGCGGTATTTGATACTGTTGGAGAGGATCTGCCCGATGATAAATCTCATCCACTTAGGGTCCGTGTTCACCTTTTCGGAGCCATCCGCATCCACCTTAAGGTCGATGCGATTTTCCAAAAGTGTCTCTCTAAAGTCCATAACGGAATCGTGAATGATACTGCCAATGGTTACCTCCTGTATATGGTAATCCTTCTCGGCATTTTCCGAGCGGGAATAGTACAGCGCCTGGTCCACGTACTCTGTTATCCTTCCCACTTCTGCCTGAATCTTTTTATAGTTCTCTTTAAGTCCGGGATCTACATCGCCCGCGCTAAGCATATTGTGGAGTTTAAGACTGATGGCTGATAACGGAAGCTTGATCTCATGAATCCAGGTTTCTATGTATTCCGCGTACTCTTTACTGTTTTTAACGTAAATCCCTACATTCTCCATCATGGATTTGTCGATCTCGTAGAGAATGTCGCAGATAATCTGTCCTTCCAAAAACTCCGGCCGCTCAAGCGTCTCTAAGACAAGGTACGCTTTATCGAGGCGCTTTACATTATTCGAAAGGGAGTTATAAAACTTTCTCCTTCTCAAGAATCCAATGGTTACTTTCGCCGTCTCCGTAAGCACCATCAAAACGTCGATTATGATGATTGCCGAGGTATTTAATCTAAAGATAATCATCAGCCAGGTGACCAATACCAATAAAACAAGGGATAGAACAATTTCTACCCCTTTATCTTTTAAGTAGTCTTTAAGTTTCAAGAATATACCCCTGCCCCTTTCTTGTCTCAATTACGTTTTCTATTCCGGCTTCGGCAAGTTTCCCCCGCAGTCTGCTTATATTGACCGTAAGGGCATTATCGTTAAGGTACTCGCTGTTGTTCCAAAGGTCTGTCATCAGCTCATCTCTTGTAACGATCTTTCCCCTGTTATTGTAAAGATAGGAGAGGATCAGCATCTCGTTTTTAGAAAGAACTATTTCCTCGCCGCCCTTTCCTAAAAGCGTACTCTTTCTGAAATTGAGACTTGCACCGCCGATGTCCGCGACCTCCTCCGACTGGCCCATCCTCTTAAAGATATTTCCGATCCTTAAAAGAAGCAGGGTGGGATTGTATGGCTTTGTAATATAGTCGTCAGCTCCGTATCCGATGGTTATTACTTCGTCTCTTTCCGCGTCGCTGCTGGTTACCATTATAACAGGAATCTGGGACTGTTTGCGGAGCTGTCTGAGTATCTCTTTCCCATTCATCCCCGGAAGATTGATATCAAGAAGTATCATATCCGGCGCTATGCTTAAAATGCTTTCCACAGAACTGTCAAAGTCTTCCGGCGCTTCTACGCTGTATCCGGAATTTGACAAAAGGATTGCAAGCTCTTCCCTTATCCCTTCATCGTCTTCCAAAACCATTATTTTTTTCATTATTTTCCTCCCCGGCTTTGCCTCAGGCAAATACTTACAAAGTAGCTCTTACGTTTCCGTCAAGGAATCTCTGGAATCCAAGCCAGCCGCTGTTTTCCGAATTATTCTCAAGGATTTCCTTAAAGGTCTCCATCTTGGCGTCCGTATCATCCGCGTAACTAAGCGCCATAGCCTCGATAAGAGCGGGCGTCTTTGGCGATCCGAATTCCAGTTTTCCGTGGTGAGCCAGGATACAGTGCTGAAGCTGAAGCAGATCGTTTTTAGAGAAGCCCTCTATCTTAGCAGCTCTCTTTCCTACCATATTTGAACCCATTACAATATGTCCCAAAAGGTTTCCTTCGTCCGTGTAATCATTCTCGGGGAAAGCCGATATCTCATATACTTTTCCGATATCGTGACACATAGCCGCGGTAAGGAGAAGGTCTCTTTTAAGGATCGGATATGCGGCCGAATAATAATCACAAAGCTTCGTCACGCTTAAGGTGTGCTCCAAAAGACCTCCTACGAAGCCGTGATGAACGCTCTTTGCAGCGGAAGAAAACTTAAACTTTTTCACAAAGTCCTCGTCTTTAACAAACAGATCCTGTAAAAGCGCCTTGTAAGAGGGGTTCTTTATACTCTCGATAAGGGCCTTTAAGTCTGCGTACATTTCTTCGATATTTTTGGAAGATGTAGGAAGGTAATCCGCCGGATCGTACTCTCCTTCTCTCGCTTTTCTCGCCCTTCTGATATTGAGCTGAAGGGCATTATTAAAGGATGTGACTTCTCCGTGTATATCGATATAGTCAAGCTTATCGAATTCATCGATCCCGGGATCGTTGGGCTCCCAAACCTTACATTCTATTGATGCTGTCTTGTCCTGAAGAGTTACGTTGTCATAGTTTTTTCCGTTTTTTGTGGTAGCGCTTGTCTTGCTCTTAACCATATAAATTCCGGAAATTTTCTCCCCGTCTCTGAATTCTTTAATGTACTTCATTTTACTGCTCCTTATTTATTCCTCGCTGTTTCTCGATGAGATCGTAAGAGGAATATTTATTTCTACATACTCCGATTGAGATTTTCTCGATACCTTAAGCATAATCTCTTCATCGGGTTTATGTTTATTCAAGATCGTAACGTATTCCGAAAAAGAGTTTACGCTCTGCTCGTCGATTCCTACGATAACATCTCCCACCTGTATGCCCGCAAGCATCGCCGGTGAATCCATCTCCGTCTTTGTAACGTAGGCTCCCATAGGAACTCCAAGCTGCTGGTTGGCCTCGCCCGTGACATTGGTTCCGTAGATACCGAGATATCCGATCTTTTGAGAGTTGGAAAGCTTTTCGATAAGGTCCTTCAGCTCCGTGATACCGTAGACCATAACAACGGTATTGTCCGTTGTATCGTTCACTCTCGGAGTGATGATCCCGACAACCTGCCCCTGCATATTAAATAGGGCACCGCTGGCATTACTGCTTCCAAGGATATCCGTCTGGTAAGAATACAAAAAAGTATCTACATCGGATACCATGTTTTTCGCCGCCGTAACGATTCCGTAACCAATGGATCCCGGTACTCCCTGAGGGCTTCCTACCGCTACAACTCCCATACCGACGTAGATCGAGCTGCTGCTTCCAAGGGGTGCGATATATGAATCAATATCAAGATCCGAGGGAATATCCTTTAAAGAAACCCCGATTATGGCAAGTCCGGTTATTTCATCGATCTCTTTTATGTACGCCTTTGCTGTAAGTCCGGTTCTGAGGGACATGGTAATAGAATCAGCGTTTTTAAGGGCCTGGCTGTCCGCAAGGATTAAAAGCTCAACATTGTTCTCCGCTACGATGATACCCGATGTCACGTTACTGGAGTCGTTTACGGAGCTTAGCCAGTCAACGGATGACTTGACCGCCGTTATCGTAACCATATAGTTTCCCAGCTCTCTGGCGTAGCTGGACATAGAGATCAACATCTGACGATATTTCGTCGCGTCGAAGTGGATCTTTGATAAAAGGGCGGACACCTGGTCCTCGCTAAGGGGGAGCTCAATACTTGAATCTATCAGCTCATCCGATGTCATATCCGCAAGAGCGGACTCCTGCATCATCACATCACTCAGCATCTCTTCCGGGCTCATTTCCTCCTCGGGGAAGCTTACAAGCGTAGGCGAATCCGTCTTGCTGTTTGTTGTGATCTTTGTAAGAAAAGGCGTAAGCACAAGGATTATAAGGCTTGCCACTACGCCGAATATGATTGCCATCACAACGGTCGTAACCGTTCTCTTCACTACCTTAGCGGTATTAATAGGTCTTTTCTTTATATCTTCTTTTATAAAATCACGGTCCATTTTCTTTTCCTCAAAATTAAAACCACGCATATACATAATATCTTTTTCCCTTAAAAAAGTAAAGAAATGCGCTGTCCTTTGTGTTATACTTTATTTGAAAAAATGCAGGAATAACTTTACTTATGAATACTAAATCTTTAAAAACACTTGAATATGACAAAATAATAAAAATGCTCGAAGAAAAGGCCGATTCGGATCCGGGAAGGGAGCTTTGCCGTGGCCTTCTTCCTCAGGTTCAGATGCAGGAGATCCAAAAATCTCAACAGGAAACAGCCGATGCCGTATCAAGGATCTTTAAAAAAGGCAGTACTTCTTTTGGTGGAAACTTTGATCTTCGTTATGCTATCAAATCTCTTGAGGTGGGAAGTACTCTTTCCGCTTCGGAGCTTTTGCGCCTTGCGGGGCAGCTTGTTAACGCAGACCGTATAAAAACCTACGGACAAAAGGAAAATGAGGATGTCCCTTCGGACAGCCTTGATGAATATTTTGAAAACCTTCATCCTCTTACTTCTATCTCAAGTGAGATTAACCGCTGTATATTAGCCGAGGATGAGTTTGCTGATGATGCGAGCCCCAATCTTAAATCGATCCGCAGACAGATAACCTCCGCCAGTGACAAGATCCATTCTGTTCTTCGTCAGATGGTAAACGGTCCTTTAAAGACTTATCTGCAGGATTCTGTTATCACAATGCGCGACGACAGGTATTGTATCCCTGTAAAGGCTGAGTATAAGAGCCAGGTTCCGGGTATGATACACGACCAGTCCTCAACCGGCTCTACTTTTTTTATCGAACCCTCCGCAGTAGTTTCTTTAAACAACGATATCCGCTCTCTTTTAATAGATGAGAAAAAGGAGATTGAAAAGATCCTTGCGGATTTAAGCTATCGCTGCGCAGAGCATACCGAGGAGCTTTCCGAGAACCAGCGCATCCTTACGGAACTTGATTTTATCTTTGCAAAAGCAAAGCTTGCCCTTGATATGAATGCTTCAATGCCTATGTACAATCGCAAGCATTATCTTAATCTTAAAAAGGCAAGACATCCTCTCCTCGATAAAAAGAAGGTCGTTCCTATTGATATTTATCTTGGAAGAGACTTTGATCTTTTGATCGTTACAGGTCCCAATACCGGAGGTAAGACTGTTTCTTTAAAGACCGTAGGTCTTCTCTGTCTTATGGGACAGGCGGGACTGCATATCCCTGCTTCCGACAGAAGCGAGCTTTGCATCTTTAATGACGTTTTCGCGGATATCGGGGATGAACAAAGCATCGAGCAGTCCCTTTCAACCTTCTCTTCGCATATGGTTAATATCGTGGAGATCCTTAAAAAAGCTGACAAACACAGCCTCTGTCTCTTCGATGAGCTTGGAGCGGGAACCGACCCTACTGAGGGTGCAGCTCTTGCTATTTCCATCCTCAGCCATCTTCATGAACAAGGCATCCGTACTATGGCCACCACTCATTACAGCGAGCTTAAGCTTTTTGCCCTCTCTACGGAAGGAATAATGAACGCAAGCTGTGAGTTTGATGTGGAGTCCTTAAGGCCTACCTATCGTCTGCTTATCGGTATACCCGGAAAGAGTAATGCTTTCGCTATTTCGCAAAAGCTTGGTCTTCCCGATTTTATCATCGAAAAAGCAAAAGAGCAGATAAGCAGTGAAAACGAATCCTTCGAGGATGTTATCTCCGACCTTGAGCATAACCGTATCGTTATTGAGAATGAGCGCAGGGAAATCGCGGAATATAAAGAAAAGATCCGTACTCTTCAGGAACAGCTCCACGCTAAGAACGAGAAGCTGGATCAGGTTAAAGACCGTATCTTGCGCGAAGCGAATGAGCAGGCCCGTGATATTTTACAGGAAGCCAAGGATTTCGCGGATGAGACGATACGTGATATCAACAAGGCAGCACAGTCCGGAGACGTACGTACCTTAGAAAGCCACAGAAGCAGCGTCCGTAAGTCCATTGATGACAAGAACGCAAAGCTTTCCAAAAAGTCTGATAAGGCGG
>CADATP010000079.1 GCA_902790935.1 uncultured Lachnospiraceae bacterium
CGGCTTCCATTTTTCCATATCATTCCAGCAGCAAGTATCCTCATCCCACTCCTCTTCGCTCATTTCTATCCGTATATGGTTCCGTGCCGCATCAAATGACATAAACGCAGCCGTACCACGTTCTTTCATGTGCTCGTCCAATACCTCCTCATCATACCAGGCCTCTTTTAAGTACAACACCTCACCGGGATTTATCTCCAAAAGTTCCTTGCGGGCATCTTTAATTATTTCCAAATACTTGCCTGCAGTTTTTTCTCTGATTCGCTCATATAATCGAATAGCCTCTCGCTCATCAATATCATTGTCATTAAGTTCCTGCCAAAACTCACTGAAATCAGCTATATTTTTAAGCGTATCATCTGTCGCCGCCAGTTCTGAAAGACATCTTTCTTTGACTTCTATATTCATCGGGGAATTCAAGATCAAAGGAATAAATTGTTCTTTAGACAACTTTTCCTCTGCCATGGCTTTTCTCATACCCTCGGACGGCACACAATCTTTAACTATACCTTCATACATTTTTACTGGGATCAGTCTCCTTTTTCCGATAAATTCACATATCTTCCTTTGAAACGCAGGGGACAACTCATTTATATTATTACAACCGTATGTAAAAAGATCACCAAACATGTCACTTCCTCCCCAACATCATTCATCTATATCTTTACGGTTTAATTATAAAAAAAGATGTGGGGCATTTTTATCGCATCCACATCTCTTCTTTCTTTCTTTAGACTTTTTAAACGTCAATTTAAATACACTTTTCTATACAAAATCACTACAGGTGTATTGCTTCTTACTGTCAACTGTGCAAACAGACACCGGGGACGGGTTCTCTGTCTGCAAAATAAATTTTAGTATTTTTTACGGCTTTTTTTATAGCGTATCAATACTGCAGCAATGAAGGCAAGAGATGCAAATATTAAGACAAGCATTGCGCCGGTATTACTTTCATCTCCTGACCTTACGCCATATGTTTTCCGGACTCCGGTATTACGGCTATCCCCTGTAACTGCACTGTTTGTTTTCTGTGTTGCGCTTCCGGAGGATCCGACTGCCACTATCGTAAATTCAGCAGATGCCTCACCGTCCGTAAACTCAGCGGTCAGCGTATGTTCTCCCAATGCAAGTCTCTCCAGATAATCCGCCTTCAGCGTGATAATGACACTCCCTTCTTTTTTATCGTAATCAGATTCGGCTACAGGCACTCCGTCCATAAGGATTCCGGTAAAACGCCGGAAAGTTACCTCATCCCATGAGCGGTCAACCGTAAACTCCGCATCCTTCCCGCTTCCCTTTTTCCATATTTTTGTTATTTTGATAAACTCGTAATCAGCCTCCCCGCCGTCTTCGTTTTCTTCCAGGCTGTTGGTGATGGTTACATTTCCGTTGTTGTCGCTTGTATAAACTACGGAATATATAGTGTTGTTGTAGCGTAAGACATTAACGACATAGTGCGGTCCGTCAGCATCTTCCTCTGTGTAAATTACATGACCGTTGCGATCAAGCTCACGTATTCGATAGTTGCCTTTTTCCAGCTCATGCTTTGAGATATTTTCAAACGCTCCTGTCCATTCCAGACCATTGTTTAATGTCAAAGCCTCGACCGTATTCCAAGATGCTCCTTCCTTTTTCTGAAGAACAACCTCTGCTTCCTTGGGAACCGGACGCTCCAATCCGAAAGTATCCCAAACCACAGATACATTCAGCGAAACCTTTTCATCCTCCTCGTAAGGCGTAAGTGTCAGTCCGTTAAAAGTGCCTGCCGGATAGGTTCCCGCTTTATGCACATCTCCCTTGTTATCGATAAAATCCTTTTCCAGGGTTACCGGAACAGAGTAGCTGTTGCTTTTGATGCTCATGTCATCAGATGCCTTATTATAGGTAAATGTATTGTAATCCGTAGCTCCAAACATATCGAACCTGTTGCCGATCGAGGACGCCTCAATATGTCCTCCGCTGATTAGAATCCGGCCACCGCTTACCATCATCTGTCTGCCGCCGCCGATACCGGCTGCACCGCTGCCGCCAGTCGCCTTTATCCTTCCCCCGGTAATAGTGATCTTTCCTGCGTTGCGGGAATCACCGCCGCCTATTCCTGCTCCGTATTGTCCGCCGGTGGATGTAACGGTTCCGCCATTTATGGTAACGACGGCATTTCTGCTATAACCGCCGCCTATTCCGGCTGCTCCCAATCCGCCTGTTGCGTTGACAATGCCATTATTGATCGTAATATATCCGCCGTTTCCGACATTGGCGTTACCTATGCCTGCCCCAAAGAAATTACCATTGGCCGTAATGTCTCCGCCGTTAATCGTAATTGTTCCGGCTCCGTTTTTGTCGTCTCCGCCAATGCCGGCAAAGAGCTGACCGGCCGCAGTCGCAATAAGCTTACCGCTTCCGCCGGACTGCTGATAAACAGTAAGGCTGTTTCCTTCCTTAACGGTAATGCCTGCCTTGGCATTTAATGCCGCGCCGTCACATAAAATCAAGGCAACATCTCCGTCAACAGTGATGCGCTCATTAATATCAAAGCTTTCCGTAACAGCATACAAGCCGCTCTTCCACGTTGCTTTATTGGGCTGTACGATTATATAATCGCTTGTTTCCGGCTGTGCTTTGCCATTTTCATCCACATAATCGATTGGCGGAAGAGGCCGGCAGACAACGTCTGCCGTCACATCTGACTCAGGCATGGTAAACCGGTTTTCGCTGACAGGCACATTGTTTCCCTGTGCGTCGGTAATCTTCCACTCCTTGAACTCATATCCGATACCCGGAGAATAGGACAAGGTAACCGTAGCGCCGGCAACGGCTGTTGCTTTATCCGTATTGATTGAGCCTGCCCATATGTCAGCCTTCGTCACTTTATAAGCGTTTGCAGGAACGAGGGTTTTGTCTTTCATCTGACCGGCGTCGGTGTAATCCTGCGCCGGAAAAACCGTTCCGTCACTGCTGTCCTTGAAAGGCTTGGCAAGCGTGACTTTTCCGTAAGCCTGATAACCCGTTGATCTGATGCTGATGTCCGGGTCATTTCCGTAAGTCAGGGTGATGTTTCCTGATGAGCGAATTCCGGGGAGAACGGTAAAGAAATCATCCGCATACCCCTGAGCCTCAACATGACCGCCGCTTATGGTAACAGATGAGCCTCCGATTCCTGCTATGTTTGTTCCTGTGGCAACGACCTCCCCTCCGTTTACGGAAACGGTTCCGGCGAGGATTCCCGGGCAGTTGCTTCCTCCCGCCGCTTCCACTCTGCCGCGATTGATAGTAACATGGTTTCCGTATGAGCTGTTTAAGGCACCGATTCCCGGGTAATCGCGACCGCCACTCGCATAAATGCGTCCGCCGTTAATGATAACATTTCCCTGTCCGCCGATTCCGTAAGCATCCGATTCGTATGTATACTGTTCATGCTGGGCGTATAAGGCTCCGGATTGCTTCTCCTGTCCGTAAATCGTCAGTGTCGCCCCCTGATCAACCGTAATTCCTTTGACACTCACGGACACACCGTCTGCAAGGATGATATTCGTATCAGAAGGGACATTCAGGATTGCGTTAATGTCATCATTTTTATAAATGTAATACCACTCCTTGTCTAACGAGGTCATACCTTCCGTGATAACAGCCGGGTTCTCACAAAGCTTCTTGCTTCCGTCTGCATCAATGTATTCAGCCGGCTTCATTTTAAAATCAACATTTAAGCTGCTGTTATTGGCAAAGGTAAATGTACAGGCACCGCTTTCATCAAGGGTTAAAGGAGTATATCCGAATTTAACCGACTCCACCTCCCATTTATCTGCCGCCTTAACCGTTGCATTTACAGTATCACCGTTTATGTAATACTCACGATCCGTTTGAACCTCTCCTTCACCCCGGATATTAATATTCAGCCTGTTGGCCTGGTACAAAGCGGCCTGGGTTCCGTAGTAGCTGAATCCCCTGACCTCGGCGCCTTCCCGCTCGCTTGTAAATACAGAAGGAGAGCCGTTTTCGTCAAGCTTTCTTGTAAATAAGCGCGGGAGACTTCCTTCAGCTGATATACCGATTTTTGCATTTTCAGTAAGCTTACCTTTTGCTTCCACCATGACGTTGGAGGTGATATAGAGGTTTCCTTCCTTTTCACCTGCGGTATTTCCTGTAATGATCGGTGTTCCCTGTATATACAGCTTAGAGGATCCGCCGCTGTATACACCGCCGCCGTTCCCGTTTGCAGCATTGCCGCTTACAGCAGCGGTCTCAATGGTAAGGCTCCCGTTATTAAGCACACCGCCTCCATTTCCTGTGGTGTAACCCCCCGTAATTTTGCCGCCCCCTGTAATGGTCAGGTCACCGTTGTTTATGATAACGCTTCCGTTTTCCACAGCGCCCGATAAGGAACGGTTTATGGTGTGCCTGTTAAGATACAGAACAACACTTTTTCCGCTTGGCACAGTCAATGCCGTATCGGAATCAGACGCAACAATATCCTGCGTCAGCACAACAGTCCCACCCTCGTTAATATCCTCCTGCAGCTGCGACCAGGCATTTACTTCCAAATCTGTACCCTCTGCAGAGCCGCTGACATTTTTTTTGGCGTCTTCATGTATGTTACCTTGATCAGAAGCATTGATATCGCCATCCGTATCAGGCGTAACGCCCAATGCATCCGTAAGCTCTGCTTCATCTGCCATAACCGGCACGGCAAGGCTCCCTGTAAACAGAAAACCGCACATAATCATTATCAGAAACCGTTTTGCAAAATTTGATATTTTCATTATCTGTTTCCTCCTTTCGAGCATCTTCTTACATTATCATTCTATGTCCATGCTAAAACTATGTCAATACGGATTGTATCCTGTTGCTGTGCTGAATTGTAACATAAAAAAATCGGTTAGACCCCATGTGGTCATCTAACCGAATTTCTTAACTTAATGACATTGGTTTACCATAGTGACATTTATGATTCCCATTCTGCAATCATCTTCCAAGCCTCCCAAAACTCCGGCAAGCCCTTTTGTATCGGTAGCGCAATTATTTCCGGCACCTATTAAGAATGCAGGCTTCTCACCCTTTCCATGAAAGATCCTCAAATATAATCTCTTCCTTCCTGCCGATAAGAAAAGTAAGATAATGTGGAATTGTGATCTTGTCTCCGGTTTCAGAGATATTATAATCACCGATTTTCAAAAGTTTGGTTTTGCCGTAATGCTCTGGATGCGACATAACGGTTTTGCTTGATTTTGTGTTACCTGTTTTTGTTTTAGCTTCAACAAGATACGCATTTCTCAGGTAGCATATAACAAAATCTATCTCCAGACCTGTTTTTTAAAAAGGCGGTTTTTACGCCGCCTTTACTTCATACTCGCCAATCTTTTTCTCAAGCACATAATTTATGATAACATTTACACCGTAAGGTTCTTCAGTCTCTTAATATTTCTTTGTTAGTCACCTTTTGTATTTCCTCACTTCAACCCCCTGTTTACCGGCATATTCCATAGTCATCTTCGTGCCGCCCCCTGCGCCGGTATAAACCGCAATAAGCCGTGAAGCATGATCCACCATCCACTCATTTCTCTCAAAAAATGCCCTGCGTCCGGGTTTTGCACTTATGAAATGAACTTCGTCCGCCTTCTTCAACACAGTCCTATAGCGTACCTGCCAGTCCCGCGCCCATCTCTCTTCCATACCTTTAAATGCAGATGCTGCAATAAGCCGCAGATCCGCTCCCTCTTCCTTAAGTCTCAAAACTTCTTCAGCTGCCCAAATATCTACTCCCCGTGCCATACCCGTGATGAAATCCATATAGCCTTCCGCAACTGCTTTACCTATCTCCTTCTTAAGCCATTTGATAACATGCTCTTCATCAGCGTCCAGCTTTTCCGGTCTGTGCCCTGTAAATGTACACGATATCTTTCTTTTCTCTTTATCCATCTGAAAAACCTCCCAATATTAATTCTTATATAATTGTTACCATACAGCTTCAGGAATATGTCAAAGACCGGCTTGTTTCTCAAGTTTTCCTATAAATGTACACACTTTTAAGATCAGCCTGCCCCATTTTTTTATCCTACCGTATATTCACATCAAGCTTAGCAAAATGGGTGTGTCATAAATAGTGCATCAAAAAAATGTGCCGTATTATGGCACATTTCGTTTAAACTTATTTACAGATTTTATATACTTATTTTAAATGATCACTTTCACCTGAATTCCAGCTTCCCTTTCTGCCAGTTCCTGCAGATATCTGTCTTCATCTCATAAGCCCGCACTATCCGTCCGGTTCTTTTCTCATCCATCTTATCGTCTTTCTCATACATCTCCCTGTTGTATGACGCAGGTGGCAGCTCGTCCAGATCTACACCCTGCCTGTCTTTTACGTATTTT
>CADATP010000080.1 GCA_902790935.1 uncultured Lachnospiraceae bacterium
CTCGATACTAAAAAGCCTTCCGCTGCAAAGGCTTAGGCTCTCGAAACTTTCCTTAAAAAAAGAAAGCTCAAGGAGGAAAAAGCTAAGGGCCAAAGAAGCGCTTAATATAGCCATATTTATCTGCATCATAAAGGGAAAAGTCGCTATTACAAGGCCGCCAAAGATGTACATATACCCAGGGTATCTGTCCTCTTCACTTTTGTTTTTCCCAAATGCCGATAAAAACTTTGTCCCCGCAAAGACCATCAGCGTAATCTGTAATAAATATACCGCCGATTGCCAGGGAAACTTTAGGGCAGCCGAAAGGAGTCTAAAAAGCAGGAGCACAGCGGGATACAAAACTCCCGTATAGGTATCGCAAACAAAAGTCCCGGAGGTATATACGTTTTTCGCCGTCTCTCCGAACATCGGGATATATGTCAGATTCCTTACAGCGTAGATGAGTCCGAAGACAATCTGCGCCGCAAATCCCAAAAGTATTATTTTTCCAAGGATACCCGTAACGAGCCGTTTATTTCCTGTCTTCATCTGTTTTCTTTATCTGTTTACGCGCCGTAAAACTCTTTTACTTTATCGCAGATATAGTCTACCTGCTCCGGTTTAAGGCCGTAGTACATAGGAAGTCTCGCAAGTCTCTCGCTCTCTTTTGTCGTAAACTCGTCCGCTCCGTTAAATCTGCCGAACTTTAGTCCCGCAGGGGCGGTGTGGAGCGGGATGTAGTGGAATACCGCTAAGATATCGTTGGCCTTAAGGTGCGCGATGAGGGCTGTTCTCTCCTCAAGGTCCTTCGCCTTAATATAAAACATATGGGCGTTGTGTACGCATCCTTCGGGAACGGTGGGAAGCTCGATCTTTCCGGCCTCTTTCAGCCCCGAGAGATTCTCGTAATATCTGTTCCAGCTTGCCTTTCTGTCCTCGTTTATCTTGTCCGCGATCTCGAGCTGTGAGTAGAGGTAAGCGGCGTTCATATCGCTTGGAAGGTAGCTTGAGCCATGGTTAACCCAGGTGTATTTATCAATCTGGCCGCGGAAGAACTTGCTCCTGTTGGTTCCCTTTTCGCGAAGGATCTCCGCGTCCTCGATATCCTTTTCGTCTCTTATAAGGAGCGCTCCTCCTTCACCCATGCTGTAGTTCTTGGTCTCGTGGAAAGAGAAAGCTCCGAAGTTTCCGATCGTTCCGAGGGCCTTTCCCTTGTAGGAAGACATTACGCCCTGAGCCGCATCCTCGATGACGTAGAGATTATACTTCTTCGCTATCTCCATGATTTTGTCCATCTCGCAGGCTACTCCGGCGTAGTGGACAGGTACGATTGCCTTTGTCTTTTCCGTGATTGCCGCCTCTATCTTGTTTTCATCGATATTCATGGTATCGGGACGGATATCTACGAATACGGGGGTTGCTCCTCTAAGTACGAAAGCGTCCGCGGTAGATACAAATGTAAAGGAGGGCATTATAACCTCATCCCCGGGCTTTATATCGCAAAGAAGCGCTGCAAGCTCCGTAGCGTGAGTGCAAGAGGTTGTAAGAAGGGCCTTTCTCGTCCCCGTTCTTTCCTCAATCCATGCATTACACTTTTTGGTGTAAGCTCCGTCTCCGCAGATTTTCTGGTTTTTAACACACTCCTGTATGTAGTCCATCGCCGTCTCTACAAAGGGCGGCACATTAAAATTGATCATTTCTTGTCTCCTGAAATTCCTGGTTTTTTATGTGTTTACAGCTTAACAGTTGCTTTTATTGTCATTTGTATAGCTTTTGATCTTGGTTTTTGATTTTGTTTTTAATGCCTCTCATCAGTCCTGTTACTGATTATATATCTCGGTCTTCCCTTCACCTCTTCGTAAACCCTCGCAAGGTAGTTTCCGATGATCCCGAGGCTTATAAGTATCAGTCCCCCGATTATAAGAAGTAGGAGTATTACCGTTGTAAATCCGCTGAAGGCTGTGCCCATTATAAATCTGACAAGAGTCTGAATACCAAGCCCTATGGCGAATACTACGAATATCACTCCTATAAAGCTTACTATCTTAAGAGGAAGAGTCGTAAAGCTCGTAACGTTAGAGATCGCGTATCTTATAAGGCTTCCCGTTGACCACTTGCTAACGCCGAATTGTCTTTCCTGCACGTCGTAGTATACCTTAACGGTCTTAAAGCCGACCCAAAAGCTCAGGGCTCTAAAGAAGGTATCCTTTTCGGGGAGAGCCACAAGAGCGTCAACGACTTTTCTGTCAAGGAGCTTAAAGTCCGAAGAGGCCTTCATATCCATCTTTATAAGTCCGGACATAATCCCATAAAAGACACTTGTCGTAAAGCGGTGCATAGGGCTTTCTTTTCCCCTTGAGGACTTTATACCCTCTACTACTTCAGCGCCTTTTTTCCACTCTTCGAGCATCTCGAGGACTACTTCCGGCGGATGCTGAAGGTCGCAGTCCATTACGACAGTGGCCTTCCCTCTTGAGAGCTCAAGTCCGGCAAAGATAGCGGCTTCTTTTCCAAAATTTCTCGAAAACTCCGCGCCCCTTACTCTTGTATCCCTTTCTGCGATCTTACAGATATTGGTATAGGTCTCGTCCCTCGAGCCGTCGCTTATAAAGATAAGCTCGAAGTCGATGCCTTGTTCCGTAAGCATCCCTGAAAGGACATTATATGTATTTTCGATGTTCTGCTCTTCATTGTAGGAAGGCAGTATGATTGAAAGCTGAGGCAAAATCATTCCTCCGTTTGTTTATAACTTTATATTTAAGGCAAATACATCCCTTCCGGATTACTTGCCGTACTTTTCTCTTAATCCGTAATCTATATTTTCCGTCTTTACGTAGATTGTTCCGTCTACAAGCTTTACAGAAGTCTTTCCCGGGAAGCTGTCCATAAGGACGTATTCTTCGCTGTTATAGATCTCGCCGATCTCCTCGCCGCTTATAATATTAAGGTCGGCACCGAGATAAGCCTTGAAAAAATGCTTATAATCCGCACCCTTGTAGCAAAGATAATCCCCCGAAAGCCCGATAAGATTATCCGTAACTCCTTCCGTAAGGTCAGCTTTTGGATACTGATCCTCGCTTACTACTCCGATCATTGCGATCGGGATTCCCGGGTAATAACCTTCCGTCTGCTCGATCCTATCAAGGAGTCTTTCGCAATAAGCGTAGGTTCGCTCGTATTTTTTTTGTAAATTCGAGTAGCCGATATTGTCGGTTACGATATAGCAAAAGACGATCAGGCAGCCAAGTACCGGTATAAGCCAGGTTACAAGCTTTACAAAGCTTTCCCTGCCTGCCGCAGCCGCGTAGTACTCCGGCTTGTACGCCAGAAGGTCGCAAATTGCGATAAGGATGATGGGAATAAGTACCCATTGGTAGCGCATTATGGCGTGGTACGTTACATCTCCCATAACGATCATTACTACATTCGACGCCACGGGATAGATCATAGCGATAAGGATTATAGCTATATATAAAACCGGGCTCTTGTACCACTTTTTCTTTACTATCTCTCTTAAAAGGAGCATTAACGCCGCTCCGATTAAGATTCCAAGGGCTATCCAGACAAATACGTTCGGGGCAAGGATCTTTGACTTTACGCTAAAGACCGCAAAATCTTTATAGGCCGCTGCCATCTTTACTTCAGTTGCGGCTTCTAAGGACTTGCCGCCAACAAGATTGCTCCCTCCCTGGTAAGTCCCCATGCTCACGCCTCTTACTTTAAGGAGGACTTTTAAGATTACAAAATACAGTCCGCCCCCCAGGATTCCCATATATAAAAATCTCAGGATCTTAAATATCTTGGTTTTAGCATTATCTTCGGGTTCCCTGCCTTTCCACTTATCAGGATCGCCGTCAGCGCTTGAAATAACGCTCTTTCCATCCTCTCCCATAAGTATCAGTACGGCCGCATAGAGAGAAAGGATTACGGCTACGGGAAGATACGCCTGATATGTCCCGAGGCTAAGGGCAAGTAATACTGCTCCACCTATCCAGCCAAAGCGGAATTTCTTTGTAAAATACACAGCCGCCACAGCCATCAAAAGCCCAAGCATATATCCGTCCATCGTAAAGACGTAGGCAAAGGTAGATGCCAGCGCCGGGAAAGTAGCCATCAAGGCTCCGATCACGATAGCTGAATACTTGTTTCTTATCTTTAAAACCGCGCAGGTAAGCGCCGCCGCAATTCCGATATAGAGTATGCTAAGTACTCCGATAAGCCAGGGAAGAGCGAAATAGCTCGAAATGCCGCAGGCCAAACTCAAAAACCATCTTCCGGATGAAAGCATATCCTGGTTAAAATAAAGGCTTCCAAGCCCGTCATGGTTCGGAAAATCCCCGGTCATAGGAACCATATGGGCCAAAAGTCCGAAGACTAGAGCCGAGAAAAAGGCCCCCTTTGTAACAGAGCTGAGCCCATCTTTTAAATTTTCCATTGCCCGGTTAAAATTTTTCACTTTAAAAACTCTCCCATATACTCTGCGAGCAGTCTTGAAGCGGCTTCGTTAGGGTGAAGCCCTTCGCAGGTATATTCTAAAACCGTTTCTTCTTTACCTATCTTTCCTGCGTTATCTTAGCGTCTTCAACCCTGTATACATGGTCGCAGCGCTCGATGGTCTGGAGCCTGTGGGCAATGATAATAAGTGTCTTCTTGCCCTGGAAATAGTTGATGGAATGCATTATCGCAGCTTCCGTATCCTGGTCGAGAGCCGCCGTAGCTTCATCAAGTATAAGCACCTCGGGGTCATGGTAAAGAGCTCTAGCGATAGAGATCCTCTGGCGCTGTCCGCCGGAGAGTCTGATTCCGCGCTCTCCTACCGTAGTCTCAAGCCCCTCCGGAAGGTTTCTTATAAACTCATCCATCTGAGCTTCCTTAAGTACTTCCCAGATACGCTCGTCATCTATCTCTTCCTCCGGGATTCCAAAAGCGACGTTCCTTCGGATCGTATCGTCCAGCATATAGATCATCTGCGGTATATATCCTATGTTTTTAAGGAATCTGCGATAGTTTTTCTCCGTATCGCATCCGGGCTCCGTTCCGCGAAGAGTAATATCAACTCCGTCTACGGTAACGTTTCCTTCCTGCGGGGTAAGAAGTCCCAGCAATATATCAACAACGGTACTTTTTCCGGCACCCGTCGTTCCGACGATACCGATGGATTCTCCCGCTTTTATAGAAAGGCTTGCATTATCAAAAATCTTTCTCTCCGTGCCCGGATAGGCAAATGTAATACCCTCAAGGCTGATTTCTTCATTGAAGGGAAGCTTTCCTTCGGATACATTCGCAAAAGTAAGGTCAACCTTGTCCTCTCCTATCTCGTCAACAAGATTGTCGCTGACGTTCATAAAGAAAGGCTCTAAGTACGCGATTGCCGTGATCTGGTTGTTGATCCTGTTTACTGCGGGGAGAAGGACTAGCGATGCCGCCGCAAGAGTAGCAAGTACGGAAAGCATATTTTCGGTACTTGACCCCGTAAGCAAAAGTACGATCACATAGATCATCATCGTCGCAACACAGACCGTCTCGATAAGGAGCTTCGGCACGCTGTTGTATAAGCTGTACTTTTGTACCGCTCCGACGTAGCCTTTTCCGGCCTTTTTGTACTGATCTACAAAGTAGGTCTCTCTTCCCGTAACCTTAACCTCTTTGATTCCGAGGACGGTCTGGGAGATCCACTTAAAAAGCGAGCTGTAATAGTCCTGATTGTCCTTGCCCGCCTTACGCATTACAGGCTGGAGTACCTTTTTGATGATGAGCATCAAAGCTATCATCACGACCGCAAGGGCGATGGTAAGAACTCCGCTTTGAACAAGGCAGTAGCCTACTACAAATAAAGAGACTACTCCGTCGGAAAAAAGCGTAAGGAGCGCCAGGATAAGAGCGTACATATTGTTGACGTCGGAGGTAATACTCCTTTGTACAACCGCCGTATCCGCGCTTAAAAAGAACTCATATCTGCGCCTTATAAAGTTACGCATCAACCTCTCGGAGGT
>CADATP010000081.1 GCA_902790935.1 uncultured Lachnospiraceae bacterium
CCGATGATCCTTATGAAGATAGAAAACAAGGTTGTAAAAAGACTCCTTACGGGGGGAGTCATTGCGGCTTATCTGGGGTACTTTATTAAGTTCCTGATTCAGGGTTACGACCCCGTGATAGCAATCCTTCCGTATTTTTCATGGGCATTTATATGATTTTTGATTCATCAAAAAGCGGCTGCAAAAAAGCGGCCGCTTTTTTGCTGATAGGGACAAGTAAGCAACTCTATGATTTTTTTCCTAAAGTTTTGAGGGTAAATGCCGAAATATACATAAAATATACGATAATACTAAGAAATTTTAATATTTTTCCCCTATGAAAAGAGCCCCTTTTAGATTATAATTATGAAATGTGGGTCTATGTACCCGCTTTTGACAGAATCAGTAAATAATCTTTAAAAGAGGAAATAAAAATGCAGGCAACAGATATCGGAATCGACCTTGGAACAGCAAGTATTCTCGTATATATAAAAGGCAGAGGAGTAGTTTTGAAAGAGCCCTCGGTTGTAGCTCTCGACAAGACTACCAACAAGATAAAGGCAATCGGTGAGGACGCGAGACTGATGCTCGGACGTACTCCCGGAAATATTGAAGCGGTCCGTCCCATCAAAGACGGAGTTATCTCCGACTATGATGCTACCGAAAAGATGCTCAAGTACTTCCTTCAGAAGGCCGTCGGACACAGATTTTTCAAGAGGCCCCGTATAGCGGTCTGCGTACCCAGCCGTGTTACTGAAGTAGAGAAAAAGGCAGTTGAGGACGCTACCTATCAGGCAGGCGCGAGAGAAGTTATCATCATCGAGGAGCCTATCGCAGCAGCTATCGGCGCCGGAATCGATATCGGAAAGCCCTGCGGAAATATGATCGTTGATATCGGAGGCGGTACTACCGACGTAGCCGTTATCTCTCTTGGAGGAACCGTTGAGAGTACATCCATCAAGTACGCCGGAAACTCCTTTGATACTGCCATAATCAACCACTTAAAGAATAAGCACAAGCTTGTTATCGGTGAAAGAACAGCCGAGGAAGTTAAGATCCGTGTCGGATGCTGCTTTAAGCCCAATAAGGACGATGTTATGGATGTAAGCGGTAGAAGTACAGATACTGCCCGTTACGGACTGCCTACCACCGTTCAGGTTACTTCCGAGGAAACGGAGGAAGCTTTAAAGGAGCCTACGCAGAAAATAGTTGAGGCTATTAAGACTGTCCTTGAAGTTACACCCCCTGAGCTTGCTGCAGATATTAAAGACAGAGGAATCGTGCTTACCGGAGGAGGAAGCCTTCTTCGCGGACTCGAGGAGCTTATCAGCGATGCTACCGGAATTACAACTATGACCGCTGAAGATCCTATGACCGCTGTTGCGATCGGAACCGGAAAGTACGTAGAATTTATCGCCAGCTACAGAGGATGATCTATATAGCTTTTCGGATGATCTGCTGCAGGCGCATGTGAGGAACCAATATGGTAAAAGGTTTATATACCGCATACACCGGTATGCTCAATGAACAGCACAGAATGGATACCCTCTCTAACAATATGGCCAACGTTACCACCGTCGGTTTTAAGAAAGAGGGAACCACAAGCCAGTCCTTTGACGATGTGCTTGCAGTAAAGATAAAGGATTCAACCGTTGGTTATAATCTTGTTACCCGCGAGGGAAAGATGCAGCCCGGTGTTAAGATCGGTGAGAACTATATAGACTGGTCTGAGGGATCTTTTAAAGTTACAGGAAATACATACGATATAGCAATCGGCGGAGAAGGATTCTTCGCCATAGAATTTACCAACAAAGCCGGAGAGACAAGTACCATGTATACCCGCAACGGAGAGTTTAAGCTTAATGTTGACGGATATCTTGTTAACTGCGACGGCGATTATGTCCTTGACGCTAACAGTCAGAGGATCCGTATCGATACAACGAAGGAATCCTCAATCGACAAAAATGGTAATATTTTTCAGGATGGAACCTTAGTTGCAACCATAGGTCTTACTGATTTTGCGGATTACAACTATCTTGCAAGATATGGTGAGAATTACTTTACTCCCGTAGAGGGGGCACAGACCACTCAGGCATCCGGACAGATGTACAGCGGATATCTTGAAACCGCCAATGTTTCGGTTGTACAGGAAATGGTCAATCTCATCCAGATCTCAAGACAGTACGAGAGTAACCAAAAGATCATCCAGACCATGGATAACACGCTTGACATTGCCGCCAATCAGATTGGCAGACTGTAATGCAAGGCTTTTTCGACAAGTGAGGTAGCCATATGGTAAGAAGTTTATGGACCGGCGCATCAGGTATGATCGCACAACAGACAAATCTCGACACTATTGCAAACAATCTTGCAAACGTCAATACTACAGGTTATAAAACCCAGACTAACGAATTCAAGAGTCTTCTCTATCAGACAATCCAGACAGAAACAACATCCGCCAACGGTGAAACCAAGCCCACCAGCGCACAGGTCGGACTTGGTGTACGCAATGCGGCTATAAATACGGTTTTTAGCCAGGGATCTCTCCTCGCATCCGAGAGCAGCACGGACTTTGCCATTGACGGTAAGGGCTTCTTTGCTGTAAGGGGCGAGGATGGAAATACCTACTATACTCGTAACGGTTCCTTCCAGTGGAGCGTTGCGACGAACGGTCATATGCTTTGCGATTCTCAGGGCCTTCCCGTTATGGACAGTACCGGAAAGCCTATTGTCCTCGGAGAGCAGTACGTGATGAGCCTTGTAACCGTTGACAAGGACGGCTCGCTTATGTACCCCGACGCTAACAATAATCCTCAGCAGATGGGTATAACCGTTGGTTTATATCAGTTTAACAATCCCGGCGGACTTAAGAGGGAAGGAGACAGCCTCTTTAGCCAGACAGCTGCCAGCGGACAGCCCTTAAACGAGGCTACCAATTTGAATCTCCCCAGGAGCCGTGTCATCCAGTCATACCTTGAAGGCTCAAATGTTAACGTTGCCGATGAGATGGTCAATATGATCACAACTCAGCGTGCCTATGAGTTTAACTCAAGGGTTATAACTACTACAGATACTATGCTTGAACAGGCTAACAATCTCAGAAGATAAAAGCGGGGTAAAAACCAATGGATATTAATACAACCGCAAACCTTTCGGATTATTATTCACAGCTTGCAAAAAATGCTAACGCCTCTGCAATTTCATCCAAGCTTTCGGAAGCGGCAGGGAAAAATGCCACTGACGACGAGCTTATGGATGTTTGTAAGCAGTTTGAAAGCTATCTGCTTGAGCAGGTCTATAAAAACATGGAAAAGACCGCTACGATTTTTGGTGAGGAAAAAGATAACCAGCTTGTTGATTATTTTAAAGATCTTACCATTCAGGAGATAGCTTCACAGGCTACAAACCAGCAGTCTTTGGGCCTTGCACAGATGCTTTACGACCAGATGAAGATCAATATGGGAGTTACGGCAGACCAAATTGAACAAAACACCGAAAAAAAGTAAGTAAAACCTTGTATTATTGTGAGTTTTGCTATAAACTAAAACTGTATTCTAGTATTTTTATCTGTGACTACCCAGTAAAAGATTGAGGTGCTTGGAGAGTTTTCATGAGAAGCTTTTTAAAAGTTTTCAAGTGGATAAGTAAAATCGGTGTTAAGTATGCAGTATTCTTAGGTGTCATCCTGACACTTCTCACTGCACTTATTGTGGTTGACACCAAAATAGGTACTTCAATGGTAGCGAGTGAGGCTAAAAGCTATGCTCAGCTTATAGCCGATGAATCTGAAAATCTTATTACCGGGTATATGGACACCTGCTTAGAGGCTGTATCTCTTACCTCGAGAAGCGTAGAGTCTATGCTCGGTCAATCTTCTTCGATCAAAGATATCAAGTCATTTATTGTTCTCCAGACTGAAAGTTATTCTGATGTTATAGACAGCAACTATACCGGACTCTATGGCCTTGTAAATGGAAGCTACGTCGACGGAGTCGGCTGGATCCCTGACAAGGATTATGCGCCAAAGAGCCGCCCTTGGTATACGGATGCCGTTAAAAGTCATGGCTCTGTGGCTATGGTCAATCCTTATATGGACTCTCAGACCAAGAAGGTTACGATGAGTATGAGCAAGCTCCTTAAGGACGGACAGAGCGTGATCGCTATCGACCTTAGTCTCGGTAAAGTCCAGGAATATGTCGAAAGCCTTGCAAAGAAGTATCCCAGTGCTGAGGTTATCCTTATCTGTGATGACGGAACGATCGTTGCGGACTCCAACTCATCCCATACCCTTAACAACATATTTGGAAAGGCTGAGCTTCTTCATGCTTTTAAGATGGAAGACATTTCCTCGGAGGATGAAGGATTTATCAATTTAAAGCATAAAGGAAAAGGGTATTATACCTTCTATCAGGAGGTCGCTTCCGATTGGTATGTAATAACCGCTGTCAATATTGATCCGATGACAAGAAGGCAGGCAAGTATTTATCTGATCCATGTTATTGCTCTTATAGTTATCTGGGCGGGACTGCTGGTACTGTTTTGCGATATCGGAAAGAAACGGTATGAGGCATCGAAGAACTATTCACAGATGTACTCGATATCCGGAATCTACTCGACTATGGATCTTATCAATCTGGAGGAGGATACTTTCCAGATGATAAGATGTGACGGTAAGGAACTCAGGGATTCTCAGGAAGGAATGACCGTCGGAGCGCACCGTATTATGAGAGAAACTATGTGGGCATGCACCGCAGAGTCTTCCCAGAACAAGCTCTTTACCTTTATAGATCTTAAGACTATAAACGAGCGTATGGAGGATACGGATACTATCAGTATCGAGTATCTGGACAATAACAATAAATGGTGCCGTGGACGTTTCACGGTTGTTGACAGAAAGAAAAACGGTAATCTAAGAAGTGTTCTTTGGATGATCGAGCCTATCGATAAGGAAAAGAGAGAGCGCGAACACTTAGAGTGGCTCTCGGAGACGGATCGTCTTACCGGAATAATGAACAGAGGCGGAGGAGAAGCGAAGATACGTCAGATAATTGAAACCGGCGGAATCGGAATGTTTGCTATCCTTGATGCCGACCACTTTAAGTCTATCAATGATACCTTCGGCCACCAGGTTGGAGACGAAGTTATCATTGCCATAGCGAACTGTTTAAAGAAGTCCTTCCGCGATGTTGATGTTGTGATGCGACTTGGCGGTGATGAATTTGCGGTTTTTGTCAACGATATGAAGGAC
>CADATP010000082.1 GCA_902790935.1 uncultured Lachnospiraceae bacterium
AAAGAGCACGAAGCTTTGAAAGGAGTGCAAATACATGATTATAAAGAGCAAAAAAATAATGGCAATAGTAATAGCGGCAACAATTATGAGCATGACACTTGGTGCATGCGGAAGCACAGCAACGGAAACAATTACCCAGGCAGAGACCGCTTCGGTTGAAGTGACTCAGAGTGAAGAAACTAATAGTTCGGAAAAACCCGATGGTGAGCCTCCGACAGGAGAAAAACCTGACGGAGAGCCCCCGGAAGGAGGTCCCGGTGGAGCTCCCGGCGGAGCACCGGGCAGTAGCAGCGCAGACATAGATTATACAGCTGCCAATGAAGTAACATCGGCCGAAACTATAAGTGCAGAGACAATCTCAAGCACATCATCAGACGAGAATGCACTTTTGGTATCAACATCGGAAAATGTAACCATCTCTGATGTTACTGTAAACAAGAGCGGCGATTCGGACGGAGGAGATAACTGTAACTTCTACGGACTTAATGCAGCCGTCCTTGTTAAAGACGGTTCCACTACCACTATTGCAGGTGCAAACATCACTTCCGATGCGGAAGGCGCCAACGGAGTCTTCTCATACGGCGGTAACGGCGGACAGAACGGTGCCGAAGGTGACGGAACCACAGTCATCATAAAGGATTCAACAATTGTTACAACCGGCAACGGCTCCGGCGGTATTATGACAACGGGTGGCGGTACGACTAAAGCATATAACCTTGACATCACCACAAGCGGCAGATCCTCGGCGGCCATCAGAACAGACCGAGGCGGCGGAACAGTATACGTTGACGGTGGCACTTACGTGACCAACGGCCTTGGTTCACCCGCAATCTACTCAACAGCAGATATTACTGTGGAGAACGCTACACTTACATCCAACCTTTCGGAAGGTGTATGTATCGAAGGAAAGAACTCTATCACACTCAAAAACTGCGACATGACCGCCAATAACACTGACTGCAACGGTAACGCTACATTTAACGACACTATCATGATTTACCAGTCCATGAGCGGCGATGCCGACAGCGGAACATCTTCTTTTGACATGACAGGCGGTTCCCTTACAAGCCTTAACGGTCACATGTTCCACGTGACCAATACCAATGCGGTTATCACCCTCGAAGGCGTCAAACTTGTTAATAAAGACAGCGACGGAATCCTTCTTTCTGTATGCGATGACGGCTGGAGCGGCGCTGAAAATAAGGCAACCCTTAACCTCGTAGACCAGATAGCGGAAGGCACCATCCTCGTGGGCGATAACTCATACCTGACTCTTAACATAGTCGGAAGCTCCACATATACCGGCTGTTTCTCAGGCGAGATTACCAATGCCAAAGGAGAAAACGTATCAAGCTCCATCGGTTCCGTGACGGTTACGCTTGAAAGCGGCAGCACCTGGAACCTTACAGGAGATTGCTACATTGATGAGTTTAACGGCGATGCAAGCGGTATCGTTTCAAACGGCTATACCGTATACGTAAACGGCAATGCCCTTGCAGGAACAAATTAAAAAACAACTGACAGACTGTAATGCGAACGGGAGTCCGGCAATGCGCCGGGCTCCTGTTATATTTTGCGGGGAAAAAAATGAAAAAAGAACTGATTTTTATCGACGAAGATCCCACCTCTATAAACTTTTCCGGCACACTGCCGATATACATATCACAGAAAGAAATATTTCTTTAGCCATCGGACCCGGGCAACGGTATTCGGCTGAAAGGTTATCGGTCGGGTGACGGAAAGAGGAAAGAGGCTGAAGCAGCGGAAAGGACAAAAATGAATAATCTATACTAGAAGACGCCTGGTAAAACCGGCGTCTTTTTCTTTTAAAAAATACAAAGGCTGTTGCGAAGCAAAAAGAACTCGGATATCATATAATAAGTGATGGAAAACTCCGGAAATAAAGAATCAACAAAACATTTATGAAAAACAGACTTGCAAAACTTAACAGATAGGAAAGAAATATGGATCATTTTTATTTTGTCAGACACGGACAGACTGTCTGGAATGTTGAAAATAAAATATGCGGAGCGACGGATATTGAGCTTACTAAGAAGGGCCATGAACAGGCGATAGAGACCGGAAAGAGAATCCTTGAAATGGGGATTAAGGCTGATATGATTCTTACGTCGCCTCTTGTAAGGGCATCAGAGACAGCAAGGCATATTTCGGAAATTACGGGTATCCCAATGAAGGTTGAGCCGAGACTTACAGAGCAGTGCTTCGGAAAATATGAGGCTACGCCCCGAAACGGAAAAGAATTCCACGAAGCGAAGAAGGATATGGCAAGCAGATTCGAAACAGGGGAGTCCATGCTTCAGCTTGCGCAAAGAATCTACAATCTTATAGATGACATTAAGGCGGATGATAATATATATATCCTTGTTGCACACAACGGGATCGTTCGAATGGTCGAGTCATATTTCAGAGAAATGAACAACGAGGAATTTTCAGCTTTCGGGATTGATAACTGCGTTGTGAAGAGATACGATTTTAAATAGGGGAACCGGGGAATATAGGAAAAGGATGTTTGGCAGTCGTGACTGAGAAAATAGAATACAAACTGATAAGAAGCAGCAGAAGAACCATTGGTTTGGAAATAAGACCGGGTGGAGAGTTGATTGTGCGGGCGCCGCACAGAGCATCAATCCGTGAGATAGAAAAGATTATCCTTGAAAAGAAAGACTGGATCATTAAGCACCAGCTTTTGGCGGCAAAAAAGGCAGGGGAGCGGGAGGAGATGCTTTCTAAACTTGAGCCATTTACATTTGAAGAGATTCAGGAATTGGCGGATAAGATGCAGACGGATTTTCCGCCTCGTGTAAGACAATACGCGGAAAAGATCGGCGTAAGGTATGGACGGATCACTATAAGGATCCAAAAGACAAGGTGGGGGAGCTGTTCATCAAAGGGAAATCTGAATTTCAATTGCCTCTTGATGTGCACGCCAAGAGAGGTTCAGGATTACATCATTGTTCATGAGCTTTGCCACAGGGTAGAGATGAACCACTCGTCGCGGTTTTGGAAGCTGGTAGAGACTTATATGCCGGATTATAAAGAAAGCGAAAAATGGCTTAAAACTGAAGGACGGAAGCTGATGATGCGTGCCTTCGAAGCCTGATTTTGACACCCCGGGACGGGGTTGGGGGGTCAAAACATAAAATGAAATTAGGTTTTCTGTGGAATTTTGGTATTAATAAAAAACAAACGGAGGGCTTGGGTTAATGGAAGGGTACAAAAATTTTGAGGTTTCCGCGTATGCATGGGCATATTATTTAAATCGTGCGGACGAAGGTAAACTAAGGGGAGATCTTGACAGGGCTTTGGAAAAGGCGCCTATAAAAAAGATCTATGTTGAAAACCACAGAGGCAGAGCTGACGTAAACATAGAAAAGCTTCGCCTTGCCAAGAAGGTGTTTGAAGAAAGAGGGATTAAAACTGCCGGAGGTATTACCGCTACCGTTTTAGAAGGAGAGCGAAAACCATCGGTTATGGATGTCTTTTGCTATACGGAAGAATCACACAGAAAGAAATTCCTCGATATTGTAAGAGATTTGGCTGAAGTTTTTGATGAGATAATACTTGACGATTATTTCTTTACTTCATGCAGATGTGAGAAGTGTATTGAAGCAAAAGGAAAGATGACCTGGGCCGGGTATCGGACGAAGCTGATGACTGAGTTTTCAAGAGAGATTGTGAATCTTGCACATAGCATTAATCCGAACCTGAAGTTTGTCATCAAGTACCCTAATTGGTACGAAAGTTTTGCAGAAAACGGGTATTGTCCCGGAACACAGAAGGATATTTTTGACGGAATTTTTACGGGAACCGAGAGCAGATCTCCTTATTGGTCACAGCAGCATTTACAGTCCTACATGTCCTTTTCGAATATAAGACTTCTTGAGAATACCACGCCCGGAAGAAACGGAGGCGGCTGGATCGATCCGGGCGGATCTGCCGATAATTCCAGCGTCTTTATGAGACAGGCTGAACTTACTTTATACGCAAAGGGTAAGGAACTGATGCTGTTTAATTACGAATGGATGATAGATAGCCCGCTTCTTTCATACCTTGGACAGTATCTCAGAAGGACTGACAAGGTCTGCGGAAAACTGGGAACGCCCATAGGAATAAAAGCATACGAGCCCTATGACGGCGAGGGAGAGGACCAGCTGTACAATTACCTTGGTATGATCGGTATCCCGGTCGATCCCGTAAGAGATTTTGATTTTGAAGCGCCGCTTATGTTCCTTGCCGCTAACGCACTCTACGATGCGGATATATACGAAAAACTTGAAAAGTACGTAAGAGCCGGAGGAAATGCGGTTATTACGACAGGTTTCTTTAAGGGAGTTTTGGACAAGGGAATTACCGATATGACATCGGTCAGAACTACGGGAAGGCATATTGGCGGCTCGGAGTTTATGATCGGTAACAGAAACTTTAATGTAGCGTTTACCGCTGCATCGTCCGAAAGAATCGGATTTGAAGCCCTTAATTACAAGACCAATGCTACCTGGGCAGATATTTTTGTGCAGGCAGGAGAGGACAATTACCCTGTTCTTACAGAGGATCAGTACGGAAAGGGCAGACTTTTTGTACTTAATGTGCCAGAGAATTTTGCGGATCTTTATAAGCTTCCTGCTTTGGTGAGAGAAACAATTGCAAAGCATATGACTATCGGCCTGCCCGCATATCTTGGAATAGATGAGGCCTTGGCAATCGCAGATAAAGGAAGCCGCGGAAGCGGAAGGGTAAGCCTCCTTTCGTACGACAACGGAATATACGGCATCGTAAATTACGAGGACAGAGCTGTAAATGCAAGGCTTATCGTCAGAGGGGATATGTACGGAGATGACGAGACGATGTGGTACGGGGACCAGGCAGACGCTGAGCCCGGATTTTTTGGAGAGAGCGGTACATATACAAAGACAGACGAAACCGCAAGGCGTCCTGTGGCGGCAGTTGATATTGAAAGCGGTCAGGAGTACAGGCAGGTAATGAATCTGCCGAAGCCCGCATGGCGCCACGACAGCGCGTCCATCATCCCTGAGCCCTTGGAGTACGCCATAAATGTACCTGTCGCTCCCGGCGCAATTAAGTTTGTAACCGTGAAGTTTTAGAATGACACAGGGGGACGGGGTTGGGGGTTCATTTTCAGAATATTCTGAAAATGAACCCC
>CADATP010000083.1 GCA_902790935.1 uncultured Lachnospiraceae bacterium
CTTGACGATGCTTGCAAGAAGTACGGTCTTGAAGGAAACTATGTTGCCGGAGCTAACATCGCAGGCTTCCTTAAGGTTTGCGACGCTATGATGGCACAGGGCATTGTTTAATAAATAATAAGCCCCTTTGGCTTTTTAAAATCCCACGTTGTACAAAAACGTGGGATTTTTTTGTGCAAATTGGCGTTTTTTGTACATTTTTTTATGTACTTTGATAGAATAAGGTTGTATAATTTTATTTTGTGTTTTGTTTTATGGAGGAAAAGTATGTCTGATAATCGTATTAAGAGAATTACGGAAATGGAAGCTGCAATGGACAAGGTTTCCAAGGTTTTAGACGGTATACATGAAAAGCTATCCGAGCTTAAAAAACTTACCGGGGATATAGATAAGCTGGAAGAATACTACGAAAACGAGTGGCGCGATGATTTTGATGCCGACGAAAGAGGCGAGCTTCCCGGGAACCTTAAAAGAGGGGTTCTTACAGAGGATGCTTTATATGAACTTCTTGAAGAAGTAGAGAGGTACATGGATTATGTCTGATACCGCTATTAAAGAAAATAAGATGGGAACCCTGCCTATAAACAGGCTGCTTCTTACGATGTCTCTTCCTATGATGGCATCAATGCTTGTACAGGCGCTTTACAATATAGTCGATTCTATATTCGTAGCCAGGATCTCCGAGGATGCTCTTACCGCTGTTTCTATGGCTTTCCCCCTTCAGACTTTGATGATCGCTCTTGCCGGAGGTACCGGCGTAGGTATAAACGCTATACTTTCAAAGTCTCTTGGAGAGAAGGAATATGAAAGAGCCAACAAAACCGCGGAAAACGGAATATTCCTTGCTCTTATAAGCTATTTGATTTTCCTTATTATAGGTCTTACCGTCGTTAAACCCTTTTATATGAGCCAGACAGAAGATCTTGCTATTATAGGCTACGGCACGGATTACCTTACTATCGTTCTTACCTGCTCCTTTGGAATATTCGGACAGTTTATATTTGAAAGACTTCTTACCTCCACGGGAAGAACCCTCTTTACTATGGTTACTCAGGGAACGGGAGCTATTATTAACCTCATCTTTGATCCTATATTTATTTTCGGGCTTTTAGGATTTCCCGCCCTGGGAGTTAAGGGAGCGGCTCTTGCCACTATAGCGGGACAGATTGTTGCGGCTGTTATGGCCTGCATCTTTAATATAAAGAAAAATACGGATATTCATATTTCGTTTAAGGGCTTTAAGCCCGATTGGGTGCTTATCGGCCACATATACAAGATCGGTGTCCCCTCGATCATTATGCAGTCCATCGGATCTTTGATGGTTTACATAATGAACAAGATACTTATCGGATTTTCATCTACAGCAGTAGCTGTATTCGGAGTTTACTTTAAGCTCCAGAGCTTTACCTTTATGCCTGTATTTGGTTTAAATAACGGTATGATCCCTATTATTGCATACAACTACGGGGCTAAAAACAAAGAGCGTATGATGAAGACATGGCGCCTTTCCTGGATCTACGCTACGGCGATCATGGCTTTGGGACTTGCCGCTTTTGAAGCTGTTCCCGGTTTTCTCCTTTCGTTTTTCGACGCATCGGAGGAGATGCTGGCTATGGGAAGCGTTGCTTTAAGGATAATAGCAGTCCATTTCCCCATTGCAGCTTATTGCATCGTAACCGGTTCCCTTTTCCAGGCCCTTGGCGTGAGCGTATACAGTATGATCGTTTCGATCATGCGACAGATAGTTGTGCTTATACCTGCAGCCTTTTTGCTTTCGCTTCTCGGCAATGTTGACTACGTTTGGTGGTCTTTCCCTATCGCCGAGATAATGTCCGCACTTGCTACTACGTTTTTCTATAAAAGGATTTATAACAAAGTAATAAAGCATATTTAGTAAAATGGAAAACAACATTAAAAAGCAATTAAACTACATAAATAAAGAGCTGAACAGAGAGCGTGAATATATTCATGCCGCCACTATCATCGAATTTGACCAGATGACAGTCTGCCCTCCCGAAGGACAAGAAATGCAGGGAGATTCTGCAGTCAGAGTCTCTAACCATGCCTTCAGGATACGCAAAAGCGCTAAGTTTATAGAGTGTGTAAAAGCTTTATATGAAGAGATAGAAAGCCTTGATGAGTATGAAAAGATTCTTGTAGAGGAGCTTTATAGGACCTATATCCACGACAAAAACGTTACTCCCGAGCTATTTGATGAATTTGCAAGAACGGGTAATAACGCCTGGGTTGCATGGTCAAAAGCAAGAGAGAAGGAAGACGTATCCGGATTTCTTCCTGAACTTAATAATGTTATTGAGAGTAAGAAAAAGTATATTTCCATAGCCGGAAAGATGCCGGACGAGGAAAAGCTTTCGGATTATGAGTTTTTGTTAAATGCGTACGAAAGCGGTATGGATGAAAAGACTCTCGACGAGCTCTTTAAAGTGTCAAAGGACGGGATTACCGAGCTTTTAAAGAAGATAGGCAACAGCAACAAAACTATCAGAACAGACTTCCTTAAAAGACCTGTCAGAGACAGCCAGCAGGCTGAGATGGCAAGATATCTTATGGAGATCCTCGGATTTAACTTTGAAAAGGGACAGATGGCTGTTTCCGAGCATCCCTTTACTTCTCTTGTCTCGGAGAATGATGTCCGTATTACAACGCATTACTATTCGGATAATTTTATATCCAATATTTATTCCGTAATACATGAGTGCGGACATGCCCTTTTTGAACAGCTCCTCCCGAGAGAGGATCATAAATACTTTATCGAAGAAAAAAAGTCCATGGGTATGCACGAGGCCATATCCAGATTTTACGAGAATATCATCGGACGTTCCAAAGAGTTTATTTCGCTTATTTATCCAAAGGTCTGCGAGATATTCCCTCAGGTTATGAGAGATGTAACCGTTGACGAGCTTTACGAGGCGGTAAACTATGTTTCCCCCTCTCTTATCAGAACGGAGGCGGATGAGCTTACATACACGCTTCATATCATCATCAGATACGAGCTGGAAAAGAGGCTTATAAGCGGTGAATTGTCCGTTTCTGAGCTTTCGGATGAATGGTCAAGACTTTACAGAGAGTATCTCGGAATAGAGCCCACAAAGGACAGTGAGGGACTCTTGCAGGATGTACACTGGACTACGGATTTTGGATATTTTCCCACCTACGCTCTCGGAAACTTCTACGGGGCAATGATCCTTAAGAAGATGAAAGAGGATTTTGATCCTTTTGCTGCAATAAGCGAGGGCGATTTTGGAAAGATAAATGAATGGATGGCAGAGAACGTTTACAAGAAAGCTAACATCTTAAAGCCTACTGACTGGATACAGGATATTACGGGCAGAAAAGTCTGCGCCGAGGACTTTATTAATTACCTTAACGATAAATATACTCATGTTTACGATCTCGGAAACAACGATCAGATGCAGTCGGGATCTACTGAGTATGTTAAGAGGATCAGACGTATAAGAAAACTTTCTTCTCCTTCTCTTGAAGAGATAAAAACAAGCAAAGAGTATTCGGAGCTTCTTCGCAATAATTTCGAGGAAATAGGTAAGATTGCGGCCGATAACCGTATGATAATCGAAAACTGCGTAAGACCGCTGCTTTCTTACGATAAGTGCTTCAGCAAAGAAGTATTTGCCAATTTCAAGGACTTTTGTTATAAGCTTACGGATCCAAACAGCGGAAAGAACCTCGATGCATCGCTGGCTTTCTCTATATCTGTTAGGCTCACAGAGGATGCCAAAAACAGCGGAGATGATGAGTATTATATCGAAGCCCTGGATATGCTTATTGCCAACGCTTACCTTATGGTAAACCAGACAATGAGGCTTACAGCATGCCCCGAGGTGCCGGAATACTTTAGAAATACCGGGCTTGATGCTTTTTATGCGATCATCAAATACCTTGATAAAGAAAAGTTTGTTAAGCTGTCAGATGATCTAAAGAAGATTGTACTTATCGATTCGAGATACGGCCCTGTTTTGTATGAGCATCTCAGGGAGTCTGAAGGCGCCGCGGAAATGTCGAGAAAGCGCATCGCTCTTATCGAGGATTCCATAAGGATTGCCATGGATCCTTTTTACAGGGAGGCCTTCCCTGATTATACCTGGGATAAGCATATTCTTAAGTGCTATGAATATATTATGATCATCGGCGCGGACAGATGCGATCCGGGGCTTGTTTCAACTCTTAAAAAGTACGCTAATCTGACAGCGGAATACGGCAGGAGCTGTACAGAGGTATACGAAAAGGTATTCCCTTACGAATACATATACGAAATAACCGAAGGAATAAGATACGCCGCCGGAGAGTGCACCAGAGAAGACCATATGAAGCGTATGTACACTATCTGGAGCTTTGCGGATAAGCATGAATACAACAGAAACGGCGGAGATAATCTTATAGCATCCCTTGCATATATCGACGCAGCAAGAGACGGCGAGCTAAGCGAGAATATGAAGAGCAATATCAGGGATATGTATAATGAGATTGCTTCATACGCTTTCCGTATACCGATGATGGAGTGGATCTCCAGCGTTCTCGGTATATATTCTGCGATACTTCTCAGATTTATGGAGATTCCCGGAGGAATAACCTTTGAGGAATTCGGATTAAAGGTTATGGCGGGATTCCATCCCCCTACATACATCCATTCGATCATGGTTGCGCGTATCGCGGTATGTATAGCCGAGTATCTTATGAAGGCTAGTCCCGAGCTTTTTGTGGGGGTCCTTGGATGCCCTTCTGCAGAGGCGCTGCCCGAGTATAAGGATGAGATTCTTAATTATACGCATCATGCGGCTATGTGCCATGATTTCGGTAAGCTTATCATAATTGATACCGTATTCGTCTACGGAAGAAATCTTCTTCCCTCCGAGATGCCGATCATCAGGTCCCATTCTCTTATGGGCTGGGAGCTTTTGAGAAAGAACGACAGTACGAAGGCTTACGCTGACGTTGCGGCGGGCCATCACGCTTACTACGACAGAAGACAGCTTCGATATAGACAGAAGCCCCGTCAAGACTATTATCGATATTATATGCGTAGCGGATTGCATGGATGCGGCTACGGATGAGATCGGAAGAAGCTACAGCGTCGGAAAGACTCTTGATGAGTTTATAGGCGAGGTTAAGGCGGGAGCCGGTAAGAGATATTCACCTTTTGTGGCAAAAGTTTTGGATGACGAGGGACTTTACGGGGATCTTGAGTATCTTCTCGATAAGGGAAGAAAGAAAGTGTATAAAGAAACATTTAAGCTTTTGCGCAGTCTTCAGGGTGAAGATTTCAGTGAATAATATACAGATTTATAGGTTAATAATGTGGTAAGGATTGCCCTTTTATGGTATTATTAATATTAATGCCATAGGAGGGCATTCTTTTTGGACATAGAAACTATACTAAAGATTATTGTACTTTTAGTTCTGATCATTTTATCGGCGTTTTTTTCATCGGCGGAGACGGCTCTTACCACGGTTAACAAGATAAGGATCCATTCTCTTGCCGAGGAAGGAAACAAAGCGGCCGCAAGGGTAGACAAGATTTTGGAAAAGCGAAGCAAGATGCTTTCCGCTATCCTTATCGGCAACAATATCGTTAATATTTCAGCATCTTCGATCGCTACGGTTATAGCGATAAAGATTAGTAAGCTTGCAGGATTATCTTTATCCGAGTCTCTTGCGGTCGGTATTGCTACGGCGGTTTTAACTATCGTTATATTGATATTCGGAGAGATAGTTCCCAAAAACTGGGCTATGAGTTACGCGGAAAAGATTGCCTTTGCGTACAGCGGCCTTATTTTTGCACTTATGGTGATATTGACACCGGTTATTTTCATTGTCGATGGGATAACCAAAGGCATTCAAAAGCTTTTCCGTATCGATGGAAATTACCATGAGCAGATGACGGAGAATGAGCTTAAAACCTACGTTGAGGCGGGACATGAGGACGGCGTTATCGAGTCGGAAGAAAGGGAGATGATCCTTAATGTGTTTGAGTTTTCCGATTCGGAAGCCAAGGATATTATGATCCCCAGAGTTAATATGGTTACCGTAAAGGTATCCGATACCTTTGACGAGGTTAAGGAAACCTTCAAGGAGCATATGTACACAAGGCTTCCCGTGTATGAGGAAGACGAGGAAGGCGAGCAGGACCATTTCCTTGGTGTTATAAATATCAAGGACCTGGCTTTTTGCGAAAATACCGAAGATTTTGTTATAAGAGATTATTTACGAGAGTGCATTTATACTCACGAGCATAAAAAGACCGCCGACCTTTTAGAGGAGATGAGGCAGGAAACCACCAGCATCGCTCTTGTTATGAATGAGTATGGTGACTGCGTCGGTATGATCACCTTGGAAGACCTCCTTGAGGAGATCGTCGGCGAGATCAGAGATGAGTACGACGAGGATGAGGAGACTCTTATTAAAGAGGTTGGAGAGAGAAAGTATCTTGTAGAGGCTTCTATGAGTACCGATGATCTTAATGATGCTCTTGAGACGGACATACACAGCGAAAGCTATGACTCTATCGGCGGAATTATGATCGAGCAGCTTGACCGTCTCCCCGAGGATGGAGAGAGTGTACTTCTTGAGGACGGTACGAAGCTTACCGTAAGAGGACTTGACCAGAGCCGTATCGAAAAGATTGAGATTGAACTTCCCGAGCCAGCCGTAAACGAAGAAGACGGCGAAGGGGAAGAAGAAATACAAAAGGAAGAAAACTATGAGTAAACTAACCGAAATCAGATGGCACGGCAGAGGCGGCCAGGGGGCGAAGACCGCTGCGCTTCTTTTGGCCGACGTAGCTTTCCAGGCCGGTAAGCAGGTCCAGGGTTTCCCTGAGTACGGCCCGGAGAGAATGGGTGCGCCCATTACAGCGTACGACCGTATCAGTGATACACAGATCAGAGTTCATTCGAATATCTATGAGCCTGATTTTGTTGCAGTCGTTGATGATACTCTTTTGCATTCTGTTAATGTGACCGGCGGTCTTAAAGAGTCCGGTGGCATTCTCATCAATACCCAGAAAAGCAAAGATGAAATATTACCTCTTGTAGGGGATTATAAGGGAAAGATCTACGCCCTTGATGCCAGAAAGGTCAGCATGGCTACTTTGGGAAAGTATTTCCCCAACACACCTATGCTCGCTGCTATGGTCAAGATTTCCGAGGTTATGGAGATTGACGTTTTCTTAAGGGAAATGAAAACCTCTCTTGAGCATAAATTCGCCAGAAAGCCCGAGGTGCTTGACGGTAACCTTAAGGCCTTAAGTATGGCTATAGAGGAGGTAGTAAGATGGCAATAAAAGCTTCTGAAATAAACGAACAGTCCAAGTGGCAGGACCTTACGGAAGGCCTGCAGATATATGAGCCGGCTACTTCAAGGAATTTTAATACCGGCGAGTGGAGAACCCAGACTCCAGTACTTGATACCGAAAAATGCAAGCAGTGCCTGCTTTGCGTTCCTTTTTGTCCCGACAGCTCTATCCCTGTTAAGGACGGAAAGAGACTTGATTTTGATTACGACCACTGCAAGGGATGCGGTATTTGCGTAAAAGCCTGTCCCTTTGGTGCGATAAAAATGGAGGGTTAAAGATGGCTACAAAAACAAGAATGTCCGGAAATGAAGCTATCGGACATGCAATTAAGCAGATCAACCCTGATGTTATGCCTGCTTTCCCTATTACACCTTCAACCGAGATCCCCCAGTTTGTTGCATCTATGATCGCAAACGGAGAGATCACAACGGAATTCATCCCCGTTGAGAGCGAGCACAGCGCTATGAGCGCGGCTATGGGTGCTGAGGCAGCCGGAGCCAGAACTATTACCGCTACGTCTTCTGCAGGTATGGCCCTTATGTGGGAGATGCTCTACTGCGCCGCATCAAGCAGACTCCCCATCGTTATGGCTCTTGTAAACAGAGGACTTACAGGACCTCTTAATATCAACGCGGAGCA
>CADATP010000084.1 GCA_902790935.1 uncultured Lachnospiraceae bacterium
TGACAATGACACACCAACTCCGTCCCCGGGGGTCAAAAAATAAACCAATAGTAGAAAATAAGAGCGGCTTACAACCAAAATATGAACTTAAGTTGAAAATAACCATTGGACTCAACTGAACATAGTGCTATAATGCAATCGAATCAACCAAAAGGAGAGAAACAAAGTTAGGAGGTATTGATGGAGGAAAAAGTCTTTTCCAAAATATTGCAAAGGCTTCGAAAGGAAGCCGGGATGACGCAGGAGAATCTGGCGTCAAAGCTGGGAGTCAGTCCGCAGGCAGTATCAAAGTGGGAAAACGGAAGCTACCCGGAGGGGGATCTCTTACCGCGCCTTGCGGATTGCTTTGGAGTTTCTATTGATACGCTCTACGGCAGAGACGAAGGAAAGATTTCCGTAGAGCAGCAGGTGGTAAATGCGGTACATAGGATCTGGGATGATGAGAGCCTGGATCACAATGGAAAAATAGGGGAGTATGGAAAGCTTTTCAAGAATATTCTCTGGGCTTTAAATATCGCTTCATTTTCTGCGGGAAAAAACTATTACGAGATGCCGTCGTTTTCTGAAAAAGAAAAAATGGCATCGGCGGTCATAAACGACAGCTTTTATGAGTATATGAACCTTACCTGCGGAAAGGAATTCTGTGTGTATCTGAAAAACCAGGAGGCAGGGGAAGGACTTCGGGTTTTTTTGAAGGATACCGAAAAAGTCAGAAAGCTCTTCAAAATGCTTTCGGATAAGGACTGTGTTGATATCATCAGCTATATGTACAGTCTTTCGAGATTACAGTTTGCAGATGTTGATGCAATCTCGGCTTCTTGCAAAATCAGTAAAGAAAATACTGAAAAAGTATTGGAGTTTTTAACGCAGGACCTTGGACTTGACAGCGGTAATAAACCCTTTGAATCCATATCACTGATCGGTAAAGACGGAAAAGACAGAAAGGCCTATGCGGCCCATGAAACTTTTGGGGGATTGCTTTTTATTTTGTTTGCGGTTGCGGATGCTTATGTGCACACGCCATGGGGCTTCAGCAATATGACAGACAATAAAAGCGGACCATATCTAAAAAGGGAGGAGTAATCTACTACATGTCAGACTACAAAGAAAGCAAGGATAATCCCTTGCACAAAGAATTCGGTATCTGGAGTAATACCGGGTTTATTATAAGAAAAATGGCGCAGTACTATCCGTCGGTTATAGTTCTTATGCTGATCGGAGTGATCTGTAACTCCATATTATCGTATTTCTGGGGTATCTTCGGAAAGTACGTCATTGACGTTATACAGCTTGATCTTCCGAGGGAAGAAGGACTTAAGTCTTTAGCAATTATTATAGGTATAGCAGGAGCCATAGCCGCCATATTAACAGCAGGAGCTTCCGTTTCCTATACAAAGCTCTGGTACAGATACATCGCTGTCCGAATGCAGATGATCACTGAGCGAGTCAAAAAGGTTTTAAGAATCAATTTTGAACTTCTTGAAAGACCTGATGTACAGGACATTGCGGAGCGTGCATCCCAGGCTACCGGAGGAAATAACAACGGTGTCGAGGGTATGATGCACTACATTGAATCCATCATTAAGAGTCTGGCGACACTCATCGGAACCATAATCGGAGTTTCTATTCTTGACTGGAAATTGATCGCAGGGCTGACGGTTTTGTCCATCCTTCAATTTTTGCTTTACAGATGGATGATAAAAAAGGACAAAAAAGAAGTCTGGGATAAGCTGGCAAATACCTGGCGTAAGGTTCATTATATGGAACGAGTCACCCAGGATTTTGACCACGCCAAAGACATCAGACTCTTTTCTTTAAGCGACTTTCTTGCTGCTAAGCAGCAACGGATCTACGACAAGAGAGTCGAGAGAATGGACTATCACCATGAGCTTTGGTTTGGATATGATCTATTTAGCCAGGGAATGTACGTTTTAGTCAGAGCCGCAATTTATGCAACCCTTTTCTTTGCGGTATTTAGGCATGATTTAAGCGTCGGAAGCTTTACCATGTTCCTGTCCATGGCCCTTGCATTTTCAACGGCACTTTCGGATATTCTCCGTACCTTCGGAGATTTAAAGAAGGCATCTCTTGAGACTGACGACTATCGTTCTTTCGTAGAACTTGATCTTGGGGATGATGAGAAGGATTGCGTCCCCATTCCCGAATCGGATGCCTATGAGATCGAGTTTAAGAATGTCAGCTACAAGTATGCAAAGGCTGACGGCTATGCTCTTAAGAATCTTAACTTAACTCTTAAAAAGGGTGAAAAGCTGGCTGTTGTCGGACTTAACGGAGCCGGCAAGACTACTATGATAAAGCTCCTTTTGAGACTATACGATCCTACGGAAGGAGAGATATTTCTTAACGGAGTAAACATTAAAAACTATAAGAGAGAAGAGTACTACAGACTCTTTTCGCCTGTATTCCAGGACATCAAGATCTTTGCTTATCTTATGAGTGAAAATATCGCTATGAAGACGGAGGAAAAACTTGATAAGGTTAAGGCAAGAGAGTGTGCCGAGTACGCAGGTCTTGAAGAAAAACTGTTAAGCCTTGCAAAGGGCGTTGATACCCCTCTTACAAAGATTGTTGAGGATGACGGTGTAGACCTATCTGGAGGTGAAAAGCAGAAGCTTGCTCTTGCAAGAGCTCTTTATAAGGGAGCGAAGGTTGTTGTGCTCGATGAGCCCACATCCGCTCTTGATGCCATCGCAGAGCAGCAGCTCTACGAGAAGTTTGACGAGATGATCGGAGCAAAGTCTGCGGTTTATATTTCTCACAGACTTGCATCTACAAGATTCTGCGACCGTGTTGCCATGTTTAAGGACGGCGAGATGATAGAGTACGGAACTCACGAGGCTCTTATGGAAAAGGGCGGCGAATACGCAGATATGTTTAATGTGCAGGCGCAGTACTATCGCGATAATCCCGAAGGAAAGGCCGATAATGCGGGAGAGGGGGAAGTGCAGTATGCGTAAAAATGAAAATGGACTGAAAAAACAGTTTAACACTATTTTTACTGTGATCAAAATCCTGTTTTCCATAGCGGGAAAGAAGTATCCGGGATTCTTTATCCTTGAAACCTTGAGGATGATCCTGCAGGTGGCTCAGCCCTTTATCGCAGTATTCGTTTCTCCGCTTATCATAGCAGAGATCATAGGTAACAGAGACCTAAAGACTCTGATCACCTATACCGCGATCCTTGTTCTTGGAGAATTTGTCATCGGCATTTCTATCGGAAGATGCAATACTGTTATTAACAAGTATCAGGAAAGACTCAGCAATTATCTAAATGTTGTAATCGGAAAGCATTCAATGGAGCTTGACTTCCAGCTTACCGAGGATAAGGAAGCTCTTGAGCAGATAGAAAAAGCCAGAACAGGAATGAGCTGGTATTCCGGCGGAGTCTTCGGAATCGCGGAGCAGGTGTTTATGTTTATCGGAAATGCCTTTAAGATCGCGGGATTTGTAACCGTGCTTGTAATCAAGGCACCACTGCTTCTTGTTGCTGTTGCGATATACGTTGCCATCAACGCGATCCTTTCCGTTAAAAGCAATGCAGTTGAATTTGAGGCATTTGCCAAGCTCTCCAAGGTCAACAGGCTTTTCGGATATTTCGGTTGGGATATTGTGGACCCAAGATACGGCAAAGATATAAGACTTTACAGCGCAGATCAGATGATGATAGACGGCTGGCAGAACAACACCGACAAGAGCAATGCCCACTGGAAGTGGGAGGCAGACACTCAGGCAAAATATCTTCATCTGCAGTACGCAATCGGCCTTGTAAAAACGGTATTTGCTTATGCTTATCTCGGATTCCTTGCGATAAGCGGAGCCTTTGGAGTAGATATTTTCTCACAGCTTATCATTGCGGAGGGCGGTCTTGACGCCACACTCGGCGGCCTTGTATGGAACATGACTGAGCTTGTAAAGCGGTGCAATTACGCCAACGAGTTTGTCATCTTTATGAAGTACCCCGCGGCACTGACCAAAGGTGATAAACCCATCGAGAAAAAGGATCATGAGATCGAGTTTAAGAATGTTTCCTTTGCATATCCCGGAACCGACAGAAAGGTTCTTGACAATATCAGCATCAAGATAGCTCCCGGGGAGCACCTGTCCATCGTGGGACTTAACGGTGCGGGAAAGACCACATTTATCAAACTACTTTGCAGGCTTTACGATCCCACAGAGGGTGAGATACTTATGGACGGCGTAAATATCAAGGAATACGACTACAAGCAGTACATGGAGCAGTTTGCTCCGGTATTCCAGGATTTCAAGCTCTTTGCTCTTAAGCTCGGCGAGAACATCGGCTTTGACGCAAACAGGGATGATGGAGAGCATGATGATGAAAGAAAGAGGATCGATGAGCTTATAAAACTGGTGGGACTTGATGAACTTATGAAAAAACTTGATAAGGGGAAGGATACCAATATCTTTAAGTTCTTCGACGAAGAGGGTATCGAACCCTCGGGAGGAGAGCAGCAAAAGATCGCTATCGCAAGAGCGCTTTATAAGGATTCGCCGGTGGTTATCCTTGACGAGCCCACAGCAGCTTTAGACCCTATAGCAGAGTACGAGATTTACCGTCAGTTTAATACTTTAGTCGGCGGAAAGAGTGCATTCTATATCTCCCACAGACTTTCAAGCTGTAAGTTCTGTGACAAGATCGCGGTATTTAGTGACGGACACATTGCGGAATACGGAAGCCATGAGGAACTTGAGAAGATCCCGGGAGGCATCTACGCCGCT
>CADATP010000085.1 GCA_902790935.1 uncultured Lachnospiraceae bacterium
TTTCTGAATCCGTTAATATCGAGAGTTCCCTGAGAAGAAGTGATCGCAGCCGCGTCAACCTCCGGGTCAAGAAGCGCGTCATTATAAGCCTTCTTTGCATCCTCCAATGCCTTTTTGGCAGCTGTAAGCTCTTCGCTGTCCTCGGACTGAAGCGTTAAAAGAAGATCTCCCTCTTTTACCTCAGTTCCTACTTTTGCATTGATACTTCCAACGGTCTTTGAATACTTGACCATAACATTGTAAGGATCGCCGCTTTCTACAACGCCCTCGCCTCTTATAACCGTTGTTATTGTTCCGGACTCAATATACTGAACCGCAACCTTAGGAAGGGAATAATTCTGTATCGTATTCGAAAAGAAAGTAAGTCCAAGCATTACTACAAGGAATACGATGATAACGTTTTTAATAATGTCTTTTCGCCTTCTGAAGCTCTTTTCCTGAGGATCAAGTTCTTCCTTCTTTTTTATAGTAAATTCTTCCATCTCTTTGTCCTTTCATTTAGCCCTCAGGCTTTAACTCCACCCTGATATGTAATACCTTCAACCAAGTACTCCTCGCCGTACAGGAAAACAAGCAGCGTAGGAATAAGGTAAATCGTTGCTACCGCAAATGCCAGCGTAACCTCCCCCGAATTGATCTTTGAAAGATAAACGCTGAGGGGATATTTATCCGGATCCGACAAAAGGATCAGTGGCTGTTCAACCATGTTCCAGTAATCGATAAAAACAAGGATCGCTGTCGACATGATGATTCCCTTACTCATAGGCAAAGCTATCTTTGTAAATATCTTAAACTCTCCCGCTCCGTCTATCTGGGCCGCCTCGATACATGATTTCGGAATACGGTTCATGTATTTCGTGATCAGATATACCGAGAATGGAGAAAAGATACCCGGCAGCCAGATCGCCCAATAGGAATCAAGTATTCCCAGCCAGTTGCTGACAAGATAGTTGGGAACCAGCGTAACCTGATAAGGCATCAGCATCAGTATAATGTAAGAGAAAAAGATAACACCTCTTATCTTTCCCTTATATCTGTAAAAACCGTAGCCCGCAAGAGAAGCTATGGCCAGCTGGAAAAGCATGATGGGCAAAACCAGTATCACAGAGTTCCAAAACTTAAACAGATAATCGCGGCTCTTGAAAAGTACCGTCGCATACTGTGAAAAGCTTACCATATCCGGTATGAATTTCAGGTTTACAAAATGCGCTACGAATTGTCGTCCGCCGGATTTTGTAGTTGCGAATATCGCGCCATAGTTGGCGGCAAACTCTGTCGGTGACATAAAGGAGTTTGTGATCGTAAGGATGATCGGCATCAGAAAAAGCAGCGATATCGCGGCCGTAAGGACCGTTGCGATTGTAAGGCTTATTGCTCTGAAAACCTTTTTCCGTTTTCCCCGCCTTTCCGGAACGTACTTTAGATCCGGACTTTTATTCAATTTATCAGATCGTAACTGTTTCATATTTTTTCCGCCAGATCAACCGTCAAGGTCTTTGCTGAAATGCTCCTCTGCCTTAAAGAGAGCCACGATGATGCCAACCATAACAATACTCATAAGTACCGCGCCCGCGCTAAGCATCTGATAATCAAGGCTCTTGAATTTATTGTTCATAAAGTGCTGCAACATATAGATGCTGGCGTAAGGATAATCCGTTGTCAGCAGGTATATCTCTCTGAATATCTTGAAGGAGTTTATCAGCGACATTATGGTGACAAAGACTATTGTACTTACAAGATATCTCAGCTTAATCATAAAGAAGATCTTTACTCTTCCCGCGCTTTCAAGCCTTGCAACCTCGATTATATCCTGGGGTACGCTGGAGAGGGCCGCCATAAAAAGGATCATATTGTAACCGATGTTTTTCCAAAGGAAAAGGATTACGATAACAACGATCGCAAAATCGGACTTAAGCCAGTCGACACCGGTAACGCCGAACTTTGAAAGAACTACGTTAACCGCACCGTTTTGGTCAAATAAAACCTGCCAGATAAGTACGATCGAAGCAACAGGTACCATCATAGGGCTTAGGAGGAATGTTCTAAACTGTGTCCTTAAAGGGATCTTGTTGTCAAGAAGAAGCGCCAAAAGGAGCGAGAGTAAAACCGCCAAAGGCACTGCTATCAATGAAAACACTCCGGTATTTTTGACCGCGGTCTGAAAGGCCGAGTTCATGATAACGTTTTTGTAATTGTAAATTCCGACGAAGTTCTTTCCGAATGGGTTATCGAGCACCGAATAATAGATAACAACCAGATATGGAACGAAAAAGAACAAAGCGCAGCCGGCCACACTCGGAATAAGGAATATGGTCGAACCCCACTTTGCTCTAAGTTGATGTTTACTGTATTTTTGCCTCTTTTTTTTAGCTTTGGTACTTGTATTACTCATCTTAAAACTACTCATTACCTAAAAATGACGTTCCAGCGTCATAAATAGTAAAACACAATTTATTGTTCTCACGCTTTAAACGATAACACAATATAATGAGAAAATACAGTTAAGTTTTCTTAATATGTAAACTAAGAATTAATAATATTTTACAATTTTTTTACTTATCTGCACCACTATGCAAGATTTCCTTCAAATACATCTTACGCATATGGTGGTTATGTCTGATCTTGTTGAAAATTCCGCCGCCCTTGTTGTAAACCCAGTAAGCCTGGATCATAATATCGTAGATAAAAGGCACTTTATTCTTGACGGTCTTTCCGTAGTAGGTTCCGCCTGCCTCAACATCTTTTCCGTCAGTTTTAATAAACTTTATAAGATCATTGTTGCTCTTTATAACCGCTCTATCGGGGAAATCTGTGTGAGCAAGACCGGCGCAGTTGGCTCTGTGGGCATCACTTCCGCCAAATCCGGGAAGATCGTAGGTCCTTGCAAGATATGCGGCCTTATGGTTGCTGTCCTCATCCTCGCAGGCATTATACTTTTCAACAAAATCAAACTGCTTCATAAACATCATCTGCTTATGACGCTTTAAACTGTTGACAAAGCTCTGGTATCTGATTCCGTAAGGGTGCGCGGGGCCTAAGATTCCGCCATGGTAATGAACTATATCGATAAGGAGCTTTACGGGCATTCCCTTGATCTCAAGGATCTTAAAGTTTATATGGTTTGGAAGGATGCAAAGAATATGACCTGCGTCAAGTGTGTCGTATTCAACTCCTTTAAGAACCGTGAAATCGGGATACTTTTCATCAAGTCCCATCTTTTTGTAGTATCTGTATCCGCCGTAAGAATCATGGTCTGAAACCATCATGCCGTCAAATCCCTTTGAAATAAGGATCTTAATATACTCCTCTATAGGAAGCTTTGCATCAATTGAGCCTTCCTTTGTATGACAATGCATGTCAAATCTCATTCTATTCTCTCCATTCTCCGGTAAAAGTCTTCGAGCCCGTCTATCCTCAGATAGTAATCCGAGTAGCTGTAATTTCCGATAGAACTGTCCCAAAGGGCCATATAGCCTTCAACGACTCCCACCAGTCTTCCTTTCTCATCAAATACGGCTGTACCGCTCATGCCCGCCTCCACGTTATGGGTAGCTTTAACGCAGCTTGTGGCATCATCGCAAAATTTTGCTTTAAGATTAAGTATTGTTGCGCTCCTTATCATCGGATTTTTATTGATCCAATGTCCGGAGTACGCGATTATGTTCTGTCCAATTTTAAGCTCACGATAGATATCTTCGTCACAGTAAATCTCCCTAAGCTCAACGAGTGTCTCTGCAGGGATAAGTCCGGTATCAATCCTTAACATAGCGATTTCGTTAATATCGGATTTTTCCAGATAGAAAGGCACATCAATATTTATCGTCGTGGCCTTACTGTCACAAAACATCAGCTCTATGGGATCCTCAAGGTCTTCTATTACGTGCACACAGGTAACGATATATGTGTAATCCTCGTCAATCCTGTATATAAATCCGGAACCCGCAGAATAACCTCCTACCCCAATCCTATGGATCAGATTGACCAAAGTCGGCTCAACAAGGTCGCAGGCCGCTTCGTAATCATTCTTTGAAAGAGGCTCGTACTCAAAGTAATCATAATCGCAAAGAAGCGAGATTTCCTTTTCCGAAAGGTAATAATCCCCGTAACCTTCATCGCCTACGTTTAAATTGCATATAACCGTTGTCGATAGATTATGACTGTCGGTAGCGGTATATTTTACTTCATAAAGACCGGGCGTATAAGGATCAAAGCCTCCGTCGTCGACAACGATCGTATCCGTAACATTTCCGTCGGTATTGTCAACAGCAACGATATGATTGAGAAGATCGTAATCCGATCCGACTTTTATATCTTTATCGGCGACAGCGATAAAAATCGGCGCTTCATCCACCATCACAGTCGCATCGCAGGTAGCTTCATTTCCCGATTCATCCGAAGCGACAATGGTTACTTTCTGCGGTCCTGTCTTATCAAAGGTTATTTTAGAAACGGTCTCATCGCCAACAATAAACGCGGCGGTATAAAAGTTTGAATTGTCAGAGATATAAAGAGCTATCTCATCCGCACTGTA
>CADATP010000086.1 GCA_902790935.1 uncultured Lachnospiraceae bacterium
ATCCCCGCCGATACGGCCGAAAACAGAAGGGAATGGCATATTGTTTTTGATGATACCCGCGAATGCGGAAAGAACACGGTCACCCATATCGTGACCATAGATATCGTTAACCAGTTTAAAGGAATCAAGATCAAGGATCATAAGAGTTCCCGATCTCTCGGCACAAAGCTCGGATATCCGAAGCCCTGCATTATACTTGTTTAAAAAGCCCGTAAGCTTGTCTATCGTGGCTTCTTCTTCATATTTAAGAATCTTGCCGTGGGTACTTAAAACATTTTCTACGCGCCTTACAAGGACATCGGGATCGAAGGGTTTTCTGACATAGTCCGCAACCCCCATCTCAAATCCCCTGCTTTCGCTGGATTTGTCCTCATCCGCTGTAAGAAAGATAATGGGAGTATTTTGCACACCGAGCTCTTTTTCAAGCTCCCTATACTTCTCATAGGTCTCAAAGCCGTCCATCTCGGGCATATTTATGTCCAAAAGAATAAGGTCCGGCGCCCCGTTCTCCCTCACATACTCCAATAATCCTTTACCTGAAACAAGAGCCGTTGCACGGAAATTATTCTTGGATAAAATGCGTCCGGCAATTTTCAGATTCGTCACGTCATCATCTACAATGATCACCCAAGATGCCATAAATCTCTCCTCAACCTTTTGGGGTCTCTCCTCCCCGTATCTCGAGCCTACGCCACCTTGAATTGTACCATACCCGCCGCAAGTATTCTACAAAAGAGCGCTAATTCTTTACCCTATTTGACAGAATAAGCGGCGATGAGTTTGTTATTTTCTACTACCGCTTTACCACACTTAACGACCAAACATTTCGCTCATCGTTCTCCAGCCGAGAACAGCGCATTTTACACGAGCAGGCATATGCGAGACGCTCTCAAGTATGCCTGCTTCTTCTAACTCCTCTTTCTCCTCGTCGGAGATCTTTTCCTTGATCATACGCATAAAGATATCCGCAAGGTGGAGAGCTTCCTCCTTGGTCTTTCCGATGATCAGATCCAGCATAATATCCGCAGAAGCCTGGGATATAGCGCATCCGTCTCCCTCGTACGCACCATCGGTTATCACACCGTCCTCCACCTTCAGATTCAGGATAATATCGTCGCCGCAGGAGGGATTTACCCCCTCAAGGGAAAAGTTTGCCCCCTCGATGGAATGCTTATGGTAAGGATTTAAGTTATGTTCATTTATTATTTCATTGTAAAAAGTGTTTGTGCTCATTTTAATATCCCATTCTGCTTCTGATTCCGGACAGTACTTCGATAAATCTGTCTATCTCTTCTTCAGTATTGTAAAAAGCGACGCTCATCCTTGTACTGGACATAATCCCGAGGTGCTTATGCAGCGGCTGGGCGCAGTGGTGTCCCGCACGAACCGCAATGTCGCTGTCTGCAAATATCTGTGATACATCGTGGGGATGCACTCCCTCTACCTGAAAGGCGATTATACCGTGGTGATCTTCCGCCTTCTCTCCGCCGAGAATCTTTATAAAGGGCATTTCCTTCATCCTGTCAAAGGCCCGCTTTGTCAGCATATCTTCCCGCTTAGTTATAAAGTCAAATCCATACTTTTCAATAAACTCTATTGCCGCAAGGAGGCCTGCTGCCCCGCCGGCATTCACAGTCCCCGCTTCAAACTTGTGAGGTACCTCAGCAAAAGTGGTCCGCTCCTTGGTAACGGATTCTATCATCTCTCCTCCGTAGAGAAAAGGAGGCATCTTATCAAGCAGCGCCTTCTTTCCGTATAGGACGCCGATACCCATCGGTGCGTACATTTTATGTCCGGAAAAAGCAAAGAAATCTGCGTCAAGGTCTTTTATATTGACTGCCATATGGGGTACGGACTGAGAGCCGTCAACTACAATAACTCCCCCCTTTTCGTGGACCATCTTCGCCATAGTCTTTACGTCGTTTACTCTTCCAAGGACATTGGAGACCTGAGTTATGGCGAGGAGCTTTGTCTTGTCCGACAGGAGCCCCAAAAGAGTATCAAGATCAAATCGTCCATCCTCTTCACAGTCGTACCAGATAACCTTTGCTCCCGTTACTTTAGCCACCTGCTGCCAAGGGAGGAAGTTGCTGTGGTGCTCCGCAACGCTTACGATTATCTCGTCCCCTTCTTTAATGAAGTTCATCCCGTAGCTGTATGCCACAAGATTAAGACTCTCCGAAGCGTTTCTCGTAAATATGATCTCCTCGGGGGCAGCTCCGATAAACCTCGCCGCAGCGCTTCTAGCCTTTTCGTAATCCTCCGTAGCGCGAAGACTTAAATCGTAAAGACCGCGCATAGGGTTTGCGTTGTCATTTTCGTAATACCTTGAAACTGCGTCAAGAACGCATTTGGGCTTTTGAACAGTCGCGCTGTTATCAAGGTATGCAAGGGTTGTACTATTTATCAAAGGGAATTCTTCCCTGATTCTTTTTTCTGTATCTGTAATCATCTTAAGCCTTATTCCGCATCCTCTCCGGTATAAGCGGAGATTCTCCTGCGGGTTCTTTCGTCCTCAATCATTCTTTCTACAAAAGCTACCTTGCTCCTTGCAATCATACGGTAAACCTCGCCCTCGTCTATTCCTCTGGACTGCAGATAAAAAACCTGCTTTTCGTCGGGTTTTCCGATGGTTGCCCCATGACTTCCCTCCACATCCTCTTCGTCACAAAGGATAAGGGGGATCGTCTTGTTTTCGCAGGAATCGTCGATAATAAGAACATCCTCCGCCTCAGCTCCCTTGGAAGATGCGCACCCCTTATGGAAATCTATCGTACCTCTAAAGAGCTTCTTCGCATTTCCTTTAAGTACGCCGGAGGCCTTGATATTACTCTCGCTTCGGGGGCCGGTGTGGTCTGCGACATAGTTCATATCGAGGTTATCCTCTCCGTCAAGATCGTAAGCAAGGTTTGATTCGAATCTGCTTCTTGCCCCCTCTAAGGAACTGAATGCGCCGTAGGCGCAGCTTTTTCCGCCGAGTATCAACTGGATAAGCTTAAAGCTTCCGTCCTCTTTTACGTTTCCGCCTATATCGTTGTAAAATCTGCAGCTTTTCTCAAGGGTCTGCACCTGTATAAGAGTAAGAGACGCGCCCTTTTCGATGCGGTATCTGCTCTGGATAAAGATTTCCGCTTTCCCCGCATCCTTAGAAGTAACAAACTGTATTACCGTAGCCGAAGTCCCGGCTCCTACTCTAAACTCAGAGATATTTCCAAAGTTTCCCTTTGACGTATAGGTAAAGTCCTGGTATAAGGGCTTTTCGTATTTTCCATCCTCTCCGAATTCATATACGATTAAAGGAGCTCCGCTCTTTCCAAGCTCCCCCGCAAACTCTCCTCCAAAGCCCGTCCGAAGGCCTTTTCCGAAGGAAGGTCTTGATCCCATTTCCGGAGTCAGATTCTCCGGACTTTCTTCGTCACTGTCGTAACCTACGGTTAGCGTCTTTTTACAGACTCCTTCAGGTATTTCCTCTTTGTATTCATATTCCTCAAAGCCAAAATCTATCTCCGCCTCGCAATCGTTCATACGAAGCTTATTCCAGGTTTTGACCGGAAGTGTGTTTATCTTCATCAGCCGATACTTCCTTTCATTTCAAGGGTGATGAGATTGTTCATCTCTACCGCGTACTCAAGAGGCAGTTCCTTGCTTACATTGTCCGCAAAGCCTCTTACGATAAGGGCTCTCGCTTCTTCCTCCGAAAGTCCACGGCTCATAAGATAAAACACGG
>CADATP010000087.1 GCA_902790935.1 uncultured Lachnospiraceae bacterium
TTGATCAGTCTTGCGAGCCTTTCCTGAACATCACGGTTTGTCTCTCCTTCGGTAATAGAAAACTGGAACTCGTAACTCATGCCGTTTATTCCGACGTCGAAGGAATATGTAGCCTCGGGAAGATCCACCTCACCGGCCGGAAGGTATGTTCCGACATTTTCCTGGGATGTGGCGATGGACTTAACTTCAATTTCGAAGGAAGGAATTGAGTCGGTATTTTTCTCATCACCTACGAATACTGCATTTACAACTGAAGGGTTAGAGGAGTAAGCACTCTTTCCGCTTATAAGACCGTCTTCTTCGAGACCGCCCAGTTCGGCGATATCCGCGCGAAGCTCACGTGCGTTTTCCTTAAGACCCACAGCAAAAGCCTGAGCATCTTTACTCGTAACAGGAAGATACCAAGGAGATTCTTTATTTAATTTGACAATGGAATTATAAGTATTTCGCAAGTCGCTCTTTTTGTGAGAGTCGTATCGCGTAATACTTGGCTGATATGTTTGAAGATAATTATTGAGAATAGTATCTCTGACAGCACTCATTGCCACAACCTCCTTTCTTCCATGAAATGTGTGACGCCTGAGCAGGCATTTTAAACCAAACGGAAAATCCTTTCTCCGCAACTAAAGCTACTAATCCACCTTTAGTTACTTCAAAATATATCATAAATTGAAAAGAAGCGCAATAGCTTTTTCATTTTTTTTCGAAAAAGTATGCGGTTTACTTTAAAATGGGGATTCCGTATGGTAAAATATCTTCTGTATGGGAAGGCGCTACTAACAATTTTTGGTTGGATTTTGGGGAAATGGAACCAAATATTTTTAAACAGATAAAAGATGTTATAACGGGTCAAAGGATTGTTTCGCAGACAGTTAAGCTTGAGCTTGTAACGATCGGTATTACCATCGTGCATGTTATCATGCTTTTAATGTTTGTGCATTTTAATGTTTGGCCGATGATCATCTACAACGGTATTGTTGTAGCTTATTATCTCTATGTCCTAAGGACGGTACATATCGGTAATGTTGTTACCGGGTATGTCATGACATTTGTGGAGATAACAATACAGGTTATCTTAGGGACATTTATGCTCGGTTGGGGCGTGGGCTTTTACACGTACCTTCTTGCCATAATACCTCTCTTTTTCTATCTTACCGTTTTGGATGATGATGTTGAAAAGTCGGTTTATCCGCCGATGATACAGACCCTTGCGGCTGTGGCTGTTATGATCGTGAGCTATGTGATCAGTAACCGCTTTGCTCCGGCTTTTGTGCTTACGGATGGACAGGTACATGCTCTGTTTATTTATAATGCAGTCTTTTCGATTATTCTTCTTGCAGCTATGTCGCATTTCTTTGTTACCGAGAGGCGGTTTACCACGATCGCGATGCAAAAGGAGAATGAAAAGCTCGACCTTGAGGCAAGCGTCGATCCCCTTACGGGTCTTACCAATCGTCGGAGTATGGAAAAGCATCTTGAAAATGCCATGCTTGAGGCGAAGAGAAGAGGACGTATTTATTCCCTCGTTATGGGAGATATAGATTTTTTTAAGATAATCAATGATAATTACGGACACGAATTCGGAGATGAAGCTCTTAAGGCTGTAGCCGAGATTTTCAGGGACAGCGTTACAGAGGATGACTGCATATGCAGATGGGGCGGAGAGGAATTCCTCATCCTTATTATGGATAACCATGACAAAGCTACGGAAGTTGCGGAGTCTATCCGCTCTAAGGTGGAGAAAAATACTGTTACACATAACGGCAAGGAGATCAGATTCACGATGACTCTTGGCGTTACGTCATATAAGCCGGGATACAGTCTTGAGACTCTTATCCAGCAGGCGGACAACAATCTGTACTATGGCAAACGCCATGGCAGAAACCAGGTTGTGTCCAGAGAATATTGACAGAAAGGTTTGCTATGAAAAAAGAGAAAGTACTCGTAATAGACTTCGGCGGTCAGTACAACCAGCTTGTTGCCAGACGTGTGCGTGAATGCAACGTATACTGCGAAATCTATTCATACAAGACACCCCTTGAGAAGATCAAAGAGATGGATCCCAAGGGTATTATTTTGACCGGAGGTCCCTCAAGCTGTTACGAAGAGGGGGCTGCTACCTGTTCTCCGGAGCTCTTTGAACTGGGTGTGCCCGTATTGGGACTTTGCTACGGAGCTCAGCTTATGAGCCATGTACTTGGAGGCAAGGTGGAAAGAGCGGCTAACAGAGAATACGGAAAGACCGATATAGAGGTTGATACTTCATCCGCGCTTTTCGGAGGCGTAGGAAGTGGGCTTTCTTACGAAGCTTCTCTTTTGAAGGTTAACGCGAAGACTACTTGCTGGATGAGCCATTTTGACTATATTTCAAAGCTTGCTCCCGGCTTTAGATCCGTTGCCCATACCGGCTCTACCCCTGTTGCTGCAATGGAAAACAGAGAAAAGAACCTTTACGGAATCCAGTTCCATCCCGAGGTGCTCCATACTCCCGAAGGATCAAGGATGCTTTACAATTTCGTTCGCGGAATCTGTGGATGCGCCGGCGACTGGAGAATGGATACCTTCGTAGAAGATACGATAAAGCAGATCCGCGAGAAAGTAGGGGACGGAAAAGTTCTTCTTGCTCTTTCGGGCGGTGTTGATTCCTCCGTTGCAGCGGGACTTTTGTCAAGAGCCATCGGAAAGCAGCTTACCTGCGTATTCGTAGATCACGGACTTCTCAGAAAAGACGAGGGAGACGAGGTTGAGGCTGTATTCGGAAACGGTGGCCAGTTCGACCTTAATTTCATCAGAGTAAATGCTCAGGAAAGATATTATACAAAGCTCGCAGGCGTAGAGGAGCCTGAGCGCAAGAGAAAGATCATCGGCGAGGAGTTCATCCGCGTATTCGAGGAAGAGGCAAAGAAAATCGGCGCTGTTGACTTCCTTGCACAGGGAACTATCTATCCCGACGTTGTAGAGTCCGGACTTGGCGGAGAATCCGCTGTCATCAAGTCACACCACAACGTAGGCGGACTTCCCGACTTCGTAGATTTCAAGGAAATCATCGAGCCCCTCCGTAACCTTTTCAAGGATGAGGTTAGAAAAGCGGGACTTCAGCTTGGAATCCCGGAAAGACTTGTATTCCGTCAGCCCTTCCCCGGCCCCGGACTGGGTATCAGGATCATCGGCGAAGTAAACGCCGAGAAGGTCAAGATTGTACAGGAAGCTGACGCGATCTACCGTGAGGAAGTTGCAAAGGCAGCTGAGGAGTGGAAGAAGGAGAATTTAAAGGACCGTTTCGGCGAGAGCAAGGAGGGCTTGTCTGTTGATGAGCTCTTCAGCCGTGAAAGAGAGTTCAATCCTTCCTGGATGCCGGACCAGTATTTTGCAGCTCTTACCAATATGCGTTCTGTAGGCGTTATGGGTGATGAGCGTACATACGACTACGCTGTTGCACTCCGTGCAGTTCGCACAGTTGATTTTATGACCGCAGAGGCGGCAGAAATTCCTTTCGCTGTGCTCCAGACTGTAATGAGCAGAATCATAAACGAAGTACGTGGCGTAAACCGCGTATTCTACGATCTGACGAGTAAGCCGCCGGGAACGATAGAGCTGGAGTGAGTTATTTGTCCAAGGGCAAAGCAGATTATCCTCCAAGAGGTAAACTGTCTTATCCTGAAAGAATATAATAAAACATAAGTAACAGACCTTGTGAAAGATCACTAA
>CADATP010000088.1 GCA_902790935.1 uncultured Lachnospiraceae bacterium
TTTTATAAAAAAATGCAAAAAAATCAGAGGCTGGTTGCCTCTGATTAAAGAAACTATATATTTAATCCCGGGACTGAGTCTTATCTAAATGACATTGACCCCGTCCCCCTGTGTCATTTTACGCGAAAGGTTTTGGGGCCGAATTTATAGACAAGGCTTTGAGATACGATAAGGTATACAGTCAAAAGGATCAGTCCGACCACGGTAAGTACAAGCGCATTAACCGGGATAAACACAAGTACAAAGAGTATTGTTCCGACTATAAATGACAACAAACCGTACAGCTTTGATTTTACAAGATAATCGCTATTGTAAGGCTGCAGTATATAGTACAGTGCAAGGTGTCTTACGGAGGACAAAACCGAGAATACAAAGATTTGGGCCGCGGTGAAAAGATACTGCAGCGGGTAATCCTCTCCTCCGGTAAATGCAAGTGTGAATATGGAAAATCCCGCGAGTATTACGGGCGGAACGATATTGTACCTGACAATCGCTCCCATCCTTATCCGAAACATTTTAAGAAGGGCCTTCGGAGTCTTGTAGAAACCGTACATCAAAAATGCCGAGTCGCAATTTGCATACATGGCACGGCATATGCTCGCTCCGATATTTACCAAAAAGACTGTAAGCGGGAATACCCCGGGGTGCCTTGCCACAACGTATCTGACAACTGAATCTCCGGTAACTCCATGCCTTACTACTTCGTAATAAAGGAGGAGTCCTGCTAAAGCCGTTATCAAAAGCATCGCCACTATTGAAACTACGAGCCTTCCGGCAAAGGCGTTTGCGTGACGTTTAAAAAAAAGTTCATTAAGATACTTGAATCCTTTAGCGCCTGTTCTTATTTCTTCAGCCTTACCGATCTTTACTTCTTTCTTTTTCGCCTTTTTTGTTTTTATCTGTATCCGTTCATTCTTTTCCTGTTCAGCAAAAAGCGCCGTTCGATAGATTCCGCCGGAAAAGGCATTTATGATTAGAAAGCCCGGGACACTTAGAGCTGCGGCAACAAGGTGCGCTATAAAAACAGGCAGACTGTATCCGTTATATACAATATAGATTGATGCAGCTATCCCCGCTATTCCCAGGACTATCATAAGTATTGCGCTTAGTGTCTCGTTACCACCAACGGTTACCGATCTGCCTTTTTTAGACTTCTTTCCAATAGTTACACGCGCGGAATAAACAAGCATCCTATATGCTACAACCCCGGCTTTTACTCCTATACCGGATAAGGGTATAAGGAGCGCGAGGTACCATTTTACTCCCGCAAGGAGTGCGGTAGGTATGCCGAAGAGGATGTATCCTAAAAGCAGCGCGAAAATCTTATACAAAAGCCGTGCTTTTATATATTCCTTCGCGTCCATCCCCATGATAAAAACTGTGTACTTTGTCTCTGTTGTAATGTTGAAAATGTTGTAAAAAACAGAACTGACGATAAGCATCCAGATAAAGCCTGTAAGAAAGATTGTCCCTTTAAAGTCCGGATATCCCTGACCTATCATCTGCGTTGCAACGAACAAAGCTCCAAACCAAAGTACCGGCTTCCAAAATGCTTTGATAATCTCAATATTTACAGACAAAATAAGAGCAAGGATCTTAAGCACCCTGATACCGTATATTTTCTCACTGATATGCTTTCCGATAAGAGGGAGATGCCTTATAGCGTCCAATATGCTGTTTATATTGATCGTGTTCTCAACGCTAAGGATTATCCCCAGCGTTTTAAGTTTCTTCTGCATCCTTAAGCGCCTCAATGATCTTTATCTTAAACTCTTCACTTCCAAGATCGGCCTTGTCCACGGGCTCCAGCTTTCCGCCATTTAAAAGGACTATCTCATCGCAAAGATCCAACGCAATATCAAGAATGTGAGTGGAGAAGATTAAAACTCTGCCCTCTTTCTGGCTCCTTAAGATGTCCTTCATTTCCTCCGCCACAACGACGTCAAGAGAAGTAAGGGGCTCGTCCAAGAGCATCAGCTTAGAGCCCCCAATGATATTTGTAAGCATCTGCATCTTGTTCTTTGTTCCGTGGGAATAATCCTTCATAAGCCGGTCTCTGGTATCTAAGGGAATCTTCACAAGATCCATGTATTCTTCTATAGGTTTGGGATTTTTAATTACGTCTGAATGAATATCTAAGAAAAACCGCAGAAACTCCCGACCCGTCAAAAAGTCCGGCACAGTCGGCACGGAGAGAACATACCCAATATCCGTTGGTTCTACCGGCTTTATCTCCTCACCATCTTTAAAGCAAAAACTTCCACTATCAAAATCGATATCCCTGTTAAGGCAGTTAAAAAGCGTAGTCTTTCCGGCTCCGTTTCGCCCCAGGAGCCCGTAAATCTTCCCCTCTTCAAAGGTATAATCCACATCCGTCAAGACCTTATGCTTCCCGTAACTTTTCGATAAATGCGATATCTGAAACTCCATACTTCCTCCAAATTTTGAACCCCCAACCCCGTCCCCCTGTGTCATTGACCCCCGGGGACGGGGTTAGTGTGTCAAAAATCTTTAGTTAGGTTTTGCACCCACTTGTATTTGCGCAGTCTTATCATCACCCAGGGTATTTTGCCCACTTCGTCAAGGCAGGTGCAGGCGTAGACCAACAGCACATTCCAGTGAAATACAAAGGCTCCGAGGACAGCCAACGGGATTGCGATTCCCCACATACAGATAGCAAGGCTGTACATATCAAAGATCGTATCTCCTCCGCCGTCCAGGATTCCGTTGATACACACGGTATTTACGCATCTTCCGATCATATAGATCGACATGATGATCATCATTCCAAGAAGATAGCTTTGCGCCTTCTCGGTCAATATTACAAATCTAAGAAGAAGCGGCGTAACCGCAAGCACCAAAGCTGTCGAAGCAAATCCTATTACATAGGAAATATTTTTAAGCTTAATACCATAG
>CADATP010000089.1 GCA_902790935.1 uncultured Lachnospiraceae bacterium
CATTTTCAATTCTGAAAATGAACCCCCAACCCCGTCCCCCTGTGTCATTTTTTAGCCTTCCTCGTAGTAGAGTTTAACCTGTATATTCTGGCTGTAATCTCCGAAGGTCTCGCCGAATAGTGTAAGGCCACCGCAGTTTGCAGTGTCTTCCGGTACGGAGAAGGTGAAATTGATATCGCTGTTGTAATCGATATTAAGGTCTCTGATAGTGGTGTCCGAAAGCTTGTGGGTGCCGTCCATAAAGGTTCCGGATTTGTTAATGATTAGGGTTTTTAGAAGTCCGTACTGGTTTAATTTCTCGGGCCACCAAAAAGGAGCAAGCATTCCGCGTCTACCGCCGAAGTCTCCGGGGCTGATCCATTTTCCGAGGGAGTGGCCGTTTATATCAAAGTAGATATCACTGGGATAATCATCATTGAATTCAGGGCACTCGGAACATATTTCAAAGGATATCTGAATCTCGCTGGGTTTTTGACCGGAGATCAATCTGTTAGGAAGATTGTATGTAACCGAGCCGTAGCCGATCCAGAGGATATCCGCTTTAAATCTCTCAGGATATGAAAAAACCTTGGGATTGTCCAGGTCGCCGATTATCTTTGTGGCGGTGGAAAGACCGCAAGTAGGATGCACATCGGCGTGTATATATTGTCCGATGGAGATTTCATCGGTGTAGCAGGCCTTGGATGTCTTATCTCCCATATCGGCCATATCAACAATAAGCCTCTCGTGAATCGGACGCACCACCTTCATAATGCCGCGCTTACCGGATGTGGTCTGTACTGCCACAAGACCGGCTGCTTCAAGCTTACTTACATGCATTGAAATAGCGCTGTTGGTAAGATTAAGCGTCTCGGCAAGATCGTTCATACTAAGTTGATCGTTCTCACTGATGAGCTCCATGATCCGTAGTCTCATAGGCGCACTCAAGGCCTTAAAAACTTCTTCTGCTTCTACTAAAGACTTAAAGTAAAGCACCGTTTATCCCCTTTTCTCTGATTATATATAGAAGACTTTATTAAAATGGAATATTAAAGTGAAATATTTAACAATAAAGTCAACACTTAAAATGAATTATACAATGTGCAATAATTGCTGTCAATGGGGAAATGCTATTGGTAAAATTGCACAATTTTTCAGTTTTATTTTCTAATTCACTTAAACGATTAAGGAGTTGCAATATCATTTCGGAATTAGTACAGTATAGTTAAGTTTCATCGAAAAGCATAGCATTTCACTCAAAAGTGAAACACAAATAAGATTTACTTCGAAAATGATGAACTTTTTCAGTAAGAAGTAAACTAATACAAGGAAATTGTTAAAAGATAAACAATTTACTTAACAAAACAAGCTTTTCTTTTTAATGAACAGTATAGGAAAATGAAGAGGAAATAAATTATTTAACCGAAAGGGGAAAAGGAATGGCTAAATTCTACATTAATCCTAATAACAAGAAAGGACACATCAATCCCGAGCTTCAGGGACACTTCTCCGAACATCTCGGACGCTGCATATATGAAGGAATATATGTTGGCGAGGATTCAAAGATTCCTAATGTAAACGGAATGAGAAAGGACGTCGTAAAGGCCCTTAAGGAGATCAAGGTTCCCGTTCTTCGCTGGCCCGGCGGATGTTTTGCAGACGAGTATCATTGGAAAGACGGTATCGGACCCAAGAAGAACCGCAAGAAGATGATCAATACTCACTGGGGCGGAGTTGTGGAGGATAACAGCTTCGGAACACACGAGTTCATGGAACTCACAAAACAGCTCGGCTGCAAAACCTATGTTAACGGAAACGTAGGAAGCGGAACCGTGCAGGAGATGAGCGAGTGGGTTGAGTATATGACCTTCGAAGGTGTATCACCCATGGCTGACCTCCGTAAGAAAAACGGAAGTAAGGATCCCTGGAAGGTTGATTACTTCGGAGTAGGAAATGAGAACTGGGGATGCGGCGGAAACATGACTCCCGAGTATTACGGAAACCTCTACCGCAGATATCAGACTTACGTTAGAAATTATAAGCCCGATGCTCCCATCTTTAAGGTTTGCTGCGGACCTAACGTAGATGATTACAACTGGACAGATAAAGTAATGCAGACCTGCTTTGCAGCTCCCGAATTCCTTCACGGATTTATGGACGGTCTCAGCCTCCATTACTACACCTTCCCCGGCGGATGGGAGAACAAAGGAAGCGCAACAGAGTTTACCGATAAGATCTGGTACCAGACCTTAAAGAAGACTCTTTACATGGAAGACCTTATCAACCACCACACTGCAATCATGGATAAATACGACAAGCAGCATAAAGTTGGACTTATCGTTGACGAGTGGGGAACCTGGTATGACGTAGAGCCCGGAACTAATCCCGGATTCCTCTATCAGCAGAACACCATCCGCGATGCGCTTGTTGCAGGTATCAACCTTAACATCTTCAATAAGCACTGTGACAGAGTAAAGATGGCAAATATCGCTCAGATGGTAAACGTACTCCAGTCTGTACTCCTTACCGAAGGAGACAAGATGGTAAAGACTCCTACCTACCACGTATTCAATATGTACAAGCACCATCAGGATGCAGAGCTTGTTGAAAGCTTCCTTGAGACTGAAGAGATCGGACTTGAGGACGAGAACATGGTTCCCAACCTTACAGAGTCTGTATCTGTAGGAAAGGACGGAAAAATCCACATCACAGTCACCAACCTTTCAATCAAGAAAGCATACTCTGTAGATGGTGAGATCGCCGGAAGCAAGATCAGGAGCGTTAAGGGCGAGATCGTTGGCGGCGAAATCCATGCGCACAACACCTTCGCTAAGCCCAATACCGTTAAGGTAGAAAAGTTTGAGGACGTTTCTTTCAAGGATAACAAGATTAAGTTCAAGATTCCCGCAAGCAGCGTTCTTCA
>CADATP010000090.1 GCA_902790935.1 uncultured Lachnospiraceae bacterium
TACGATTCCCACAAGAAGATTTGTCAAAAGATAGGACATTGTATTTCCCTGCTTATCTATCATAGCAAAAACAAAGTTTGCGATGATGTCCCCGATGATTGTAATCGGCACAACCCACCCCAGCGTGAACCTCCAGAAATTGAAAAAGTATGACGTTATCACCAAAAGCACAAGGATTATAAAAGCCATTGAAGTGACTTTTCTCGCCGATCCCGTTCCCGGCTTAAACTGTCTCATTATTCCGAATTCAAAAGCAAAAAGCCACAAGAACAAGATCAGGCTCCAATGCACCTTGGGAAAACCGGGAATCTTGAAATTAAACAAAAATTCAGCCGATAATCCTGCAATGGCAAGAACCCAGACCACAAAAAGCTGGATTTTATAGTAAAGCGATCTTCTTTGCAGATTTGCCTGCTTAGGGAAATAAGGTTCTTCAGGTTCGCCCACAAGTTTGCTCTGACACAAAGGACATTTTTCCAGGTCCCCGCCAACTTCGATTTTGCAATATAAACATTTCTTCATCAGCGAATAACCTCCGTTGCGTACACTCTGATATCAACCCCTGCGTTCGACAGGCTTCTTACAAATCCCTTGATCACACCGGTATTTACGTATGGTGAGCTTACGCCAAGGGTTAAATCTCCCTTGTAGCTGAACATCGTGGAAAAAAGTTTGTTCGCGCTGCAAAAGCCGCTATAATTTGCAATCTTTTCACCCATTTCTTCCGGCGGATTCATTATTCCGAGATTGGAGAAAACCATAGAAGCCCTTCTATCGGATTTTTTAGAGAAGAACCAGACAACAGGCTGCTTTATAAACAAGGGAACCGCACGTACCGGTGCGAAAAACTCCATCGTTTCAAAACTGTCCATCTGATTCTTAATACTCTCCGGAGTCAGCTTGCTCTTAAACGATGCGTCAAACTCCTTCGCAAGATCCTCAAGGCTGATATCTCCGTTAAAAAGGTGTGAAACATTTACATTGTTAAAGAAATTCCTCGTTGTGTGCGAGGGATAGTAATTTCGCAGATTAACCGGGAGCGATATTGTAATCGGAAGCTTTCTCTTTCTTGGCGGAATCTGATCTCTGATGGCTATCATCCATGCAGCCCCGAGATAGCTGGTAAGCGACACCCCGATTTGTTTTGCCTTCGGAAGTATCTGATCTACGGGCATATGGATCTCAAAAAACTGAAGCTGGTCATAATTAAGCTTTAATCCGCCGGGATGCATAGAAACCTGCTTGGGCTGCCTTCCGGAAAGAGATACATCCATATTTTCAAAAAACTGCCTGTAACTGTCCTGGCTGAGGTCGTCCGCTGAAGCGCCGGAATGAATCGCAACATCGGCAAAACCCGGATATCTGAGTTTCAGATAATCAAGAACTATTATATTTAAAAACTCGATTGCTCCGACTCCGTCGCAAAGTGCATGGAAAATATCAAGATTTATCCTTTTACCGAAGTATGTAACCTGATAATGAAGCATCGCCTTGGCATGGGTATACAAAAGAGGACAGATTCTTTCATGCTCCTCTTTTACTATGGGAAGTATATCGGTATCCTCCATATAATGCCAGAAAATGCCTCTTCTGATACGGACCTGCACCTGCGGCCTGTCCTGAATAGCGGACAAAACAGCTTTTTGCAAAAGCTCAGGATCGATATTCTCTTTTAAAGTACAGCTCACTCTAAGAGCTCTGGTATCTCTTTTATTGACCGTAGCAAGAAAGACCTTTGCCACATTATCCAGTTTATACCAATTGCTGCTCATATTATGCCTAAATCTCCTGAATATACTTTGATAAACGCTTCATTGCCTGATTCGCTATAGGAATCGGCAGCTGTTCATAAACATGCCAGCCTTTTTCCTCAACGTCAAATACCGCTTTTCCCCCCGCCACCTTTATCTTCTCGCAAAGACTTTTACTGTCGTCAAAAAGGATCTCATTTTTCCCTGCGAAACAGATAGTCTGCGGAAAGTTCTCAAAACTTCCGAAAAGGGGACTGAACCTGGCCTCGTTCGGATCTCCCGCTCCATTAATATATACCTTTGCGGCGTTTTCTACAAATTCTTTTGAAAGTACAGGATCAACATCCTTATTTTCTTCGTAGGACTGCGCTTCTCCGGTCATATCCGTCCAAGGGCTGAAAAGTATGAGTCCCTTCGGTGTTTCCCTCCCCTGTTCCAGAAGAATCTGCGTAAGACAAAGCGCAAGGTTGCCTCCGGCCGAATCCCCGGCCAGATACAGATGCGTCGGCGACACAACACCTTTTGTCAGATAGTTCCAGACATCCATCCCGTCTTCAATCGCAGCAGGATACGGGTTTTCCGGCGATAGCCTGTAGGAAAAGGTTACCGTTGTAAATCCGGTCGCTATCGCAAGCTTCGTTCCGAGAATCCTCGCGTAATCCGGTCCACCGCTCATATATCCCCCGCCATGGGCATACATGATCGCATAGTGCGGATTAAAATTTTCGCAGCTGCGTATTGCTTCGCAGTCGATGTCCCCGACCTTGAAATGCGCGATATTTACGTCATCCTTCGGCGTCACGAGACGACTCATCTTCTCCACGGATTCCCTGTGCTTTTTCAGATCCTCTTCTTCCGCAGAGCTTCCCGATATGAAATTAAAAGCCTTCATGGCCTTCATCATAAATTCATTTAATCGCATCATCTAATCCGTCGGCTTCCTA
>CADATP010000091.1 GCA_902790935.1 uncultured Lachnospiraceae bacterium
TTCTTTAAGGGCGATATGGTAAGGGTTGTAGAGAAGTAATCGTAACCGTCTCCCACAGCTCTTGCCGTCTGTTCAAGACGAAGCTCATAGCATTTAAAGCATCTTTCGCTCCCCTCTCCCAGCTTTTCGAGTCCTTTTATCGCTTCATAAAAGCGACTCGGATCGTAGTTTCCCTCTCTTATGCCGATAGGATGTCCCTGCCTCTCTCCCCAGATGATCTCCGAGTTATAGGCAGCTATCAGTCTTTTTTCCTCGGCTACTCTCTTTCGGTACTCTTCCCCGAGGGAAATATTGGGATTATAGTAATATACAGTTACTCTAAAATATTTGCATAAATACTCAAGACAGTAGCTGCTGCAGGGAGCACAGCAGGCATGAAGTAAAAGCGATGGTGGCTCGCCTTCTATGGAATCAATTATTTTTTCAAGTTCATTCTGGTAATTTCTCTTTTTGTCCATAATAGATGATTGTATCATATTTATGCGCTTTCGTTAAGTATAAAAGCGCATCCTGCAGATAGGACTTTGGCTTTATAGAGATTTAGGCGGAATTCTTTTTGCAGAAAAAAAAGCTCCCGGCTTATGAAAAAAGCCGGGAGCGTATATCTATATACTTTCAGGATTACTTTCCAGCAGCAGCCTTCTTAGCAGCCTTAGCCTCAAGTGCCTTCTGTGAAGGTCTTACGAGGAAGAGCGAAAGAAGAAGGGCTACAACGTAAAGAGCGCAGGTTACATAGAGTACAGTCTGGTATCCTACAGGGTTTGTAGTTGCGGTGTGCTCTACACCGTGCTCAACGTAAGTGATAGTTCTTAAAGTCTCAGGCTTGGTTTCAGCAACATGCTTTACGATAGCGGATGCCATCTGATTACCGGTAAGTCCGGCAAAAGCCCATGCTGAAAGGGTAAGTCCGTGGATAGCTGAAATATTGCTCATTCCGTAATGGTCGGAAAGGAGGTTGGGAACGTTGGAGAATCCTCCGCCGTATCCTGCATTTACCATAAACAGAAGTGCAAGTACGAGTACTACAAGGAGAACATTCTGTGCTCCGTCAGCAAATGCGTTTCCGATGCCCTTAGTAAGGATAACGATTCCGGTAAGAGCGATAGAAATAATGAAAATGATCTTATAAACAGTATTTCTGTCCTTCATTCCGTCGGCTACTGCAGAGAAGCCAAGACGTCCGCCTGCATTGAAGATAGCGGAGATTGTGGACATAACGCCTGCCATAGCTGCGAGGCCGATGCACTTAACGATCATCTTCTCCTGAGAGATAAGAGCAAGTCCGCAGGTGATATTGATGTAGAACATAAGCCAGATTCCGATGTAAGTTCCGATAGGCTTTGACTTGATAACCTGGAACATTGAAGGTCCCTTCTCAGCTCCGGTAGGCTCGTGCCATCCGGCGGGCTTCTTAAGAAGAAGGTGTCCGACAAACATCATTACGAAGTATACACATGCAAGTACGAGGAACATCTTCCAGATACCGTTTCCTACGCCGTTGATCTCTTTTCCGGCTACGGAAAGTCCGGTAAGCATAGAAGTCATAATAGGTGAAGCGATTGCCTTAGCTGCACCGAAACCTGCAACTGCAAGTCCTGTAGCAAGTCCCTTACGATCCTGGAACCAAAGCATAAGCGTCTTAACAGGTGAAAGATAACCGGTACCAAGACCAACACCCATGATAAAGCCATAGCAAATGTAGATACCGATAAGTGCAAGCACGCTGTGCTGATGCTGACCGCCGTACCAGATAAAGAATCCGGTTCCTGCCATACCGGTAGCAAAACAGATAGTAGCAAGAAGAGATGATTTATGAATATCCTTCTCTACAACGTTTCCAAGGAAAGCTGCGCTCATACCAAGGAAAAAGATAGCGAATGAGAATGCCCACTCGCAAGATGACTTGCTCCATCCGATATACTCGGAGATCTCCTGTGAAAAGATAGACCAACAATAAACTGTTCCGATGCTCATATGAAGGAGCAGAGCGGGAATTGCACCGCGGATCCACTTATTTTCGCGCCATCCGCCGGCTTTAGCGTTTTCTGACATAATAGTTTCCTCTCTTATTTCATCTAAGATATATTGATAAACCGGTGCTTGCCGCATAGCAAGCGGATTATATTATATCAAAGATTTTTTCCTAAATCAACAAATATCTTTATTCCGAAGTCTCCCTTTCTCCTACAATAAACCGCTTTACCATTTCCTCGAGTTCATCAGGTTTTACCGGCTTACTCAAATATCCGTCAAACCCCTTGGATAAGTACATTTCCTTCATTCCCGCAATGGCATTTGCCGTAAGAGCTATAACGGGGCAATCTATAAGATCTCGCTTTTTCAGCTCCTCTAAAGTCTCTATTCCGTCCATCTTAGGCATAAAATGGTCCATTAAGATGAGATCAAACTTGTCCTTTTTACACATCTCTATGCAGTCCGAGCCGCTATAAGCCGTAAATACCTTAACCTCTGTCTTTCGAAGGAGACCCTTGACAACATTGGCATTCATAGCGACATCATCAACCACAAGCACCTTAGCATCCGGTGCCCTGAAAGATTCCTTGTATTCGGGGATAACGTGTTCATCCTTTGCAAGACACTCCTCTACATTTCCGAGAAGCTCGCTTCCCATTCTCTTTTGCGGCAAAAAT
>CADATP010000092.1 GCA_902790935.1 uncultured Lachnospiraceae bacterium
CCTTCTTCTCTTTTGCGATTGCTTCCTTGATACCGTCCGCAACATTTGCGGAATAAAATCCTGCCATAACTGCCTCCTCATCTGTCAATATCTTAATTCTTTTCAAGATTTCGAGTTTATCCATCCATAAACTCTATATCGAATATATCACAAGCTCTGAGAATCTGTCCGTCATCCATCGTAAGCGTTCTTCCAAACAGATCCATTTTTTTGACCTTTCCGGTCATCTGAAGATAGCTTCCTCCCTCTTTGAAAGCATCCTCCACAAAGTAAGTTATCGTAACGAAGGGCGGATCGGCCGGGAGCCTTCTTTCAATCTCAGCTAACCTTCGGTTAATCTCTTCTATGACGCTCTCATCAAGATTTATTCTCTCGTCCGTAAGTCTCCCCGTCTCCGCCACAGCCTCGTCATATCCCACAAGAGCCGCGAAAGGCGAAAACTGCGCCGCCCGGTTTATCATACTCATATGCGGCCGCTTCTTTGACCTGTAATGCGGATGTTCTATTATGTCATCATACTTCCCGCTCATCCTGCCTCCTTTTTTTGACACCCCACCCCCGTCCCCCTGTGTCATTTTTTTGACCCCCGGGGACGGGGTTGCTGTGTCATTTTTCAGTCGAGGTTTATAGAGTCTGAGATGTAATACAGGTAGTTATGCTCCCTGCAATACTTTGTGATGTCCTCGCGAAGCGCCTCGTTCTTTGGCGTATCCTCAGCATACTCGATAACAAAAATATACGCCCCCTGATCGCCATATTTTTCTATATACTCGGTAAAATACTCTTTATCTTCATCTTCAGCAGGGGCAAGCGTATCTTCATCCCAGTCGATCTTTGTGTAAACACATTCCTGGTTGATTCCGGTAATTACATCCGTCCAGGGGCCGAGCTTTTCCGTATAGGCGTTAAGGAATGCATCACCACCGTTTATAACTACGCTGACGCCCATCCTTCTTAAGCCCTTCATTATATTCGCAAGGCCTTCTAAGATTTCATCCGTAGGATAATTGTAATAAACATCGCAATTATCAACAAAGAATCCGTCTATACCCTTTTCCAGAAGCGACGGTGCGAGTTCCTCGAGGATGAATCTCTGCCAGGTCTCGTCCGAAACATCTACCCATTTTTCTTCTTCCCAGTTCTCGTAATCTCCGAGAGCCAGATTTTCAAATCTGTCGTAATAATCTCTGAAATTCTCGATCGATCCAATATCTATATAGCTGTAGACGCAATTCCCGTATTGCGCTCTCTTATACTCATCTATTTCTTCCGCAGTATGATACTGCGCATCAATAACAAGGTAATCGTACTCTGAAAGCTCACTTAAATCCCCGTCATAATCAAGAAATACGCCGTACTTTACATCATATTCCGGGAAGCTCAAAATATAGGGATGAAAATCCTGCTCCCGCTGCCAGCAGGTTTTATATCTTTCACAGTAATCAAGAAATTCCTGAGGAAGATTTCTGCCCACGGCATAGCACATAGCGTTAAAGTCCTCGTTAGTGGGACAAAATCCGCCGCAGCGCTTATATACTCCTCCATCCTTGTCATAAATAAAGAGCCAGCTTGACCCGCCGTCACAAACATCCTTGGGATCAAGCTCCCGGGGATCTAAGCTGTAGAGCTTTTTAAGATCAATGTTTTTCTCGATATCTTTATACTGCTCATCTGTCAGCTTAAAAAGTAAAGTGTCATGATATGTCTCACCGTTGGTTAAGAAGTGTTCAAACTCCACTTCTATGTAACCATCACGTCTTACTTTTACAATAACCGTTGGTGCCATTTCGAGAAAGTCTCCGGTAAAGTAATCTGTCCCGACAAGATAGGTATCGCTTACCTTTGAAGGATCGTAGATGTCAAATATACTGCTTAGCACGTTTTGACTTTTCTCATCTTTAGCGGACTTATTCTTTTCGCGTATGATGCCTGGGATTGCGATAAGTAGCCCGACGATCAAAACAAAAGCTCCTGCAACAGATAAAATAATGATCAGAATTTTTTTCGGTTTTTTTTGACTCTTATCCATAATTCTTTCTAACTTATACTTTTCATACTTTGTTTATTCTCGTACATCTCTTTATCGGCACGATCAAATATATCAGATACAAGACAGTCGGAATCCGGAATATACTCCGCAATTCCGGACGCCAAAACCGGTCTTGCTTTTTTCTTTTGATTCTCCACAGCAATATTTCTGAGCTTTTCCATCAGTCTGCTTCGATTGATATAATCGTCTCCGCGAACGAACACAACAAACTCATCGCCACCGACTCTGAATACCGGGCTGTTGACAAATGTATCCGACAGAATTCTTGCCGAAGACCTTATATATTCGTCACCCGCCGCATGTCCCTCAGTATCATTAACTTTTTTAAGGTCATTCGCATCGCACACAACGATTGCGAAAGGAAGGTAATCCATGCCATTATCAATATTTGCCTGTACAGATTTTTCAAGCTCAATGTAGGCGGTTTTGTTCTTGACTCCCGTGAGTTCATCACGCCTTGCCAGCGCTTTCTCGGTATTAAGCTGCTTTAAGACTTGCTTCTCCTTCTTTACATCAGCGTCA
>CADATP010000093.1 GCA_902790935.1 uncultured Lachnospiraceae bacterium
CTTTAAATGCTATGAGCTTCGTCTTGAACAGACGGCAAGAGCTGTGGGAGACGGTTACGATTACTTCTCTACAACCCTTACCATATCGCCCTTAAAGAACGCGGTGAAGCTTAATGAAATCGGGGAGAGTCTGGCAGAAAAGTACGGCCTTAAATGGCTGCCTTCAGACTTTAAGAAAAAAGAGGGTTATAAGAAATCGATAGAGTTGTCTCAAAAGTACGATCTTTACAGACAGGACTACTGCGGATGCGGATATTCCAAAGCTGAGAGAAACAGAGAAAAAGCCGCCAGGGGAGAGCTCCCGATCTGATCGTGTACTGTTATATTTTTTAAGTCTTATTTTAGAATTTGATAATAAATTAATGCATTTAGCAGTGTTAAAATACAATAGTCTTTGAAAAGGAAACAATCATGAAGAAATTACTTGATCTTTTGACAGAAGAAATGGGAAAAGCATTTGAAAGCGCCGGCTATGAGGCAGAGCTTGGAAAGGTTACCGTTTCAAACAGACCTGATCTTTGCGAATATCAGTGTAACGGAGCGATGGCAGGAGCCAAAAAGTACCACAAGGCTCCTATTATGATCGCCGGAGAAGTTGCTGATGTTTTAAAGACAATGCCCGTCTTTTCAAGCGTAGAGGCGGTAGCCCCCGGATTTCTCAATCTTAAGCTCTCGGAAGATTACCTCGCTGAATATCTTCGTGGTATGAGAGCCGATAAAAAGTACGGATTTGAATTATCAAGAGCAAATGAAAAGGTTGTTATCGACTACGGCGGAGCCAATGTTGCAAAGGCACTTCACGTAGGGCATATCCGTTCCGCAAATATCGGAGAGTCAATAAAGCGTATTCTTCGTTTTGCCGGAGACGAGGTTATAGGAGATGCGCATCTCGGTGACTGGGGACTTCAGATGGGTCTTGTTATCTGTGGTATCAAGGAAAGACAGCCGGATCTTGTTTACTTTGATGATTCCTACACAGGAGATTATCCCGAAGAGTGTCCCGTTACGATAAGGGAACTTGAAGAGATTTATCCCGCATCAAGTGCTAAGTCAAAGGAAGACCCCGAGTACAAAGCAAAGGCTATGGAAGCCACAAAGAAGCTTCAGGACGGAGTACGCGGATACAGAGCCCTTTGGAAAAATATTATGAAAGTATCCATTGGTGACCTTAAGAAAAACTATGCTTCCCTTAATGTAGACTTCGACCTTTGGAACGGTGAGAGCAGTGTGCATGACCGCATTCCCGGAATGGTTGATTATATGAAAAAGGGCGGCTGGGCCGTTATCAGTGAAGGAGCTCTTGTCGTTGAAGTGGCTGAAGAGACCGATACAAAGAAGGTGCCTCCCTGCATGGTTTTAAAGAGCGACGGAGCTTCTTTGTACAACACCACAGACCTTGCAACTATTCAGGAGCGTATGGAGGATATTAAACCCGACCGTATCGTTTACGTAGTAGACAAGCGTCAGGAACTTTACTTTGAGCAGGTATTCCGTGCCGCGAGAAAAACTAAGCTTGTTACAGAAGACACAAAGCTTAATTTCCTTGGATTCGGCACTATGAACGGCGCTGACGGAAAGCCTTTTAAGACCCGTGACGGCGGAGTAATGCGCCTTGAAAATCTTATTAATGATACCAAGGCAGAGATGTTCGAAAAAATCAAGGAAGGACGCCCCGTATCCGAAGAAGAGGCAAGATCCATTGCGGATATTGTAGCTATTTCGGCCCTTAAGTACGGCGACCTTTCTAACCAGGCTTCAAAAGATTATGTCTTTGATATAGACAGATTCACATCCTTCGAGGGAGATACAGGCCCTTACATCCTCTACACGATAGTAAGGATCAAGTCAATCCTTGCAAAGTACGCAGAAGCGGGCGGAGACCTTTCTGTGGTTACTATCGGAAAGGCTTGTAACGAGTTCGAAAAGGCTCTCCATATGGAAATCGCACAGTTCTCAGCAACTATGGACAGTGCAGCCATTGAACTTGCACCCCACAAGATCTGCGGTTACATCTACGATGTAGCCAACGCTTTCAACAAGTTCTACCACGAGACCCAGATCCTCGGAGAATCCGACGAGTCCCGTAAGCAGAACCTTATCGCCCTCCTTATCCTCGTCCGCGATATCCTCGAGACCTCCATTAATCTCCTTGGATTCGAGGCTCCTGAGAGAATGTGACGCAATAACAAGCCAAGCAATTTGTGTATAATATGCAAAGGACTTTGAATAATGTGGTGCATTAAAGTTAACTTGGCTTGTTTGCTTATTTAAGTCAGGTGTGGGCCGTGACATATTCATAAGCGCACC
>CADATP010000094.1 GCA_902790935.1 uncultured Lachnospiraceae bacterium
TATGGTCACGATATGGGTGACCGTGTTCTTTCCGCATTCGCGGGTATCATCAAAAACAATATGCCATTCCCTTCTGTTTTCGGCCGTATCGGCGGGGATGAATTTCTTGTGTTTGCAAAAGGGCTTTTGGAGGAATCTGATATCAGCAGATTCTCCGAAGGGGTGAACCAGAATCTTCTAAGCGAAGCAAAGAGGATGATGGGGGCGGATATGAGTATTCCACTCGGAACCTCTATCGGCGCGGTATTTGTTCCGGAGCAGGGAAGGGAATATGAGGAGCTTTTCAGGCTCTGCGACAAGGCGCTTTATGTTATCAAAAACAACGGAAAGCACGGATACTCCCTCTACAAGGGAACGGATCCGGAGGATGACATACCCTCTGACATAAATCTTGCAATGCTTACAACAATCCTTGAGGAGAGAACCATTCCTCAAAACGCTATGTGGATGGGCAAAGAGGCCTTCGGAAACGTATACAGATATATGGTGCGGTATATGGACAGATACCACGGAACCGCCTATAAGATGCTCTTTACCGCTAAGTTTATTCCGAAGGACATTACGGAAACGGAAAAAGAAAAGATAATGGTCAGTATCAGAAGCCTCCTTCAGGAGACTCTAAGAAACAGCGATATTATGATGCAGATAGGAACAAATCACTTTTTCCTGATGCTTCCGGAGATAAATGAATACAACGTAGGACGCGTGACCGAGAGGGTTTTGAGTGCCTGGAAGAAAAATAGCTACAGCAGTCTTGCTGAGCTTACCGTTGAGGCGGAGAGCATGGAACATAAACGTGACAAGATGAGGGACAAATAAATGGATAACAGTAAGGACGAACTTTTTACATCATCGCATCTTTTGATGCTCCTGGCGTACACGGTCTTTTCCATAATACTTGTCGCCGAGATATTCTTAATGCACTGGGAAAAATGGGTGGCTTTCCTTATCTTCGGCGGAGTTATCCTTGCCTGGTATATATATTTCTCAAAAGTGGGAAGCGGACATCTGAGGCTCTGGATCTGTTCGCTCCTTATGATGGTTACGTATTTTTACTACGGAACCCATGATACCAGTTTTTTCGATCTTGCCGTTGTCATCTGTATCGTAATGTTTCTGTACACCCTGACGGGAATATCGTCCCTTGTAACCTTAAGCCAGTGTACGTATTACTTTACGATGCTGTACGCCGTTATCAGTTTTCTTTTAAGCGGCGAAACCTTCACGCCTCTTGTGATCTCGAGGCTTGTGCTCCACGTAGCTATTGTTACGGCGGATGCGCTGCTTGCGAGAACCATCATCAAAAAGTGGCAGGCGATCCTTGGAAAGTCCAGGGAAGAGATTGAAAAGCTAAACGAGTCAACAGGAAGGCTGAACGACTTTATAGCCAATGTTTCCCATGAGATCAGAACCCCCATCAATACCATACAGGGAATCTGCTCTATGGAGATAAGCGAAGAGACCGACCCCGAGAAAAAGGAAAAACTTGTATCCATAATGGAGGCAGGGAAGCGGATCGGCGAGCAGATAACCAATGTTCTGGATTTTTCCGAGATCGACAGAAACGATGTTGCCAACAACTACGAGGACTATATGCTCTCCTCGGTATTTAACGATATCGTAAGCGAGTTGGAGCCCCACAGAAAGAAAAACATCGAGCTTGTTATAAATATTGATCCCACATTGCCATCGGTTATGAATACGGATGTTGGCAAACTTAAAAAGATTCTTTGGCATCTTTTGATCAACGGAATTAAGTTTACAAATGAGGGCGGCGTTTACGTCCACGTATCATCGGTTCCCCACGAATACGGGATCAATCTTTTGATTGAAGTAAGAGATACCGGAATCGGTATGGACGAAGCACAGCTTGAGCAGATGTACGAGGGATTCTACAAGGCAGATTCCGGAAGGGACAGGTCCACCGGAGGACTTGGTCTTGGAATGATGATCGTACACGGCTTTACCAAGGCTCTTGGAGGATTTCTGATCGTTGAAAGTACTCCCGGCGAGGGAACCTGTGTCAAGGTAAGCATCCCGAACCGCGTTGTGGATCCTTCGGCATGTATGTCCGTAAAAGACAGAGAATCCATCAGCCTCGGAGCTTTCCTGCATTTTGAGAAGT